>JABDND010000097.1 GCA_013001145.1 Croceitalea sp.
ATTCAATTGGATACAGGAAATGTGACCGCCTTTGTAAGTGGGTTGCGCCTGTCCTACTCTTTTACGCCACGCATGTTTTTACAGAGTCTGATCCAACGGAACAATGTGTCCAACATCACCTCGGTAAATGCACGATTTGGCTGGCTTCAAAATGCCAATACCGGTCTTTTTGTGGTATTGAACATTGTTAAAGATGACGATGCCTTGGATGCCATCAACAACCAAATCTTTACCGTCAAGTACACCCACCGATTTGACTTGCTTAACTAATTGGTTATCAATAATATAAGAAAATTCCTACAATTAAATTTAACTTTCTTTCACACAATAAATACTTCTTTTTATCATTATTAATGGTAGAAAAAACCTTTGAATTTATATGCTTCGTTTTATTGTAGCATCTATACTTTTCTTTGGTTCCCCCTATATATTAAGTGCCCAGCTCGATGAGTTTTCGGTTATGGGACTACCTACGGGTACTGCAGCGGAAATTACTGCCATTGCAGCGGCCAAAGTGGGCGATATGGCCTATGCTTCAGATGAAAGCAACCTCTATGTTTTTGATGGTAGCACTTGGGTGCAAATGGAACCTGTACCTTCAAGTCGCGTTTATATGGGGTACTTTATCATTAATAGCACTGGATCAATCACCGTGGGCAGTCTACCATTTCAACCCAGCAATATCAGTTTTGTCGCCCATGCGAATATTGAAGGTCTTAATATAAATGCCGATAATGGCGTTAACAATAATAATGGTGGTATTGCCAATGCGTACGGAACGGCCAATGGTTTTGCAAGGGATGATGGGGGTTCAATTGTGCAACAGAGAATTTACGTAGGGGGTAGTGGAAATTCAATCAACGATATATCCCGTTACGCATCAAGTTCACATTGTATCGGTATTCGTTACAGCAATCAAAATGGTGATAATTTGGGTATTACACGGGCCACGATGACTTCTTTTAATTCCGATGGGTTTACCGTCAATGTGGATAGCTTTGCAGATGGTCTGGTTGTCATATTTCATGCCTATCGCTAGAAGATACTTTCATTAACAAATTGAATCCTAAGTAAAAACGGACATTACTTTTCCTTATAACCAGGGCCTTTTACAAATCGACCGGGTAGGGCATTTGTATGTTCGCCATCTTTTAATACCTGGGTGCCATTCACAAAAACATGTAAAATGCCTTCCGCATATTGGTGGGGATCTGTGAAGGTGGCCTTGTCCCTTACTTCTTCTGGATCAAAAACGACCACATCGGCAAAATAGCCCTCCCTTAGTTTGCCTCTTTTTTTTAGTTTTAGGTTTTCGGCTGGGAAAGCAGACAGTCTTCGGATGCCCTCGGCCAAAGAAATGATGTTTTCATCCCTTGAAAATTTGCCCAAAACCCGAATAAAAGAGCCATAGGCCCTTGGATGGGTGCTTTGTTTAATAAATACCCCTTCATTGGTATAGGAACCCGCATCAGAACAAAAACTGACCCAAGGCAGAGCCACTTTTTTTTTGATGTTTTCTTCTGACATGGAGAAATAGACCACCTGAATTCTACTTCCATCGGCAATGATCAAATCGACGAGGGTTTCTTCAGGCGATTTGCCCAAAATGTCCGCCACCTCGGTAAGATATTTGCCTATGTAGTTGCGCAATTCCTCGGTTCTGAAGCCCACCAATAAAATGGTCTCTGGTGAATTGCGAAACTCCAATTCATCAATGGCGCGTTTACGGTTGCCGTTATCACCAAGGCGAACGAGCATGGCGGCAATGCCGCCTTCTCTCACCCAATCGGGTAATTGCACATGCAGGCCCGTACTACTTGCATTATAGGTGTAAATGTCTGCGGTTACTTTTTGCCCGGAATTTCTTGCTGCTTCAATTTTGGAAATGGCACTGTCCAATTTGTGCCAATTTTGTTTGGCAGAAGCTTTTAGGTGATATACCTCGGCATGTACATCGGCTTCTTTTCCAATTTTGATGAGCTCATCAATACTTTCCAACAGTTCATCGCCTTCGTTCCTAATATGTGAAATATACATACCATCGGCTTCACCGGCCACCTTGGCCAAAGCAATCAGTTCATTGGTGTCGGCATACATACTGGGGGCGTAGAGCAAAGAGCTTGAGATGCCTACAGCCCCTTCTTCCATAGCTTGTTGCGTTAGTTCTTTCATGGCTTCCAATTCGGCCGCAGTGGCCGGGCGGTTTTCATAGCCAATAACATGTTGTCTTAAAGTACCGTTGCCCACAAAGGAGGCCACATTGGTCGATATCCCTTTCTCTTCAAGGTATTGTAAATACTCGCCCAACGTGGTCCATTTAACATCGAACTTGATATCGCCTTGGCCATTTTTCATTTCACTCTTCATCTCGTCATTGAGCGGTCCCATGGAGTGACCTTCGCCCAATACTTCAAGGGTTACTCCCTGCCTAATGTCGCTTTGCGAGCGACCGTCTTCCAACAAAGACACATTCGCCCAGCTCAACATATTGATAAAACCAGGTGCTACGGCCTTTCCGTTGATTTGAATTTCCTGTTTGCCTTTAAAGCTGTTTGCTGGGCCAACAGCGGCAATGGTATCGGCATTGATGGCAATATCCGCACGATAAGGTGTCTCACCACTGCCATCATAGACCATGCCGTCAATGAGTACGATGTCATAGGTAGGGACCGACTGACACCCTACCAAAAAGATTAAAATTAAAATGGATAATGCCCTCATACGTGTTGTTTTAATTGCTCAGATATTATTTATTTTCAAGGTACTATTTTTTGTTCAAGTTATGCAACTGCCGTTTCCGCATGGGCTGTAGGTCAAGTATTACTTTGAAAAATTAACTATATTAAGGCGTTCAACCAACCCGAAACCATGCCCACACAATTATTGACAGGATGTTTTTGCATTCTCTCTTTTTTTGCCATTGGCCAAGCTGTACCACAAAATCATGAAAAAGTTGTGGCCAACCAATCACTATTGTCCCAAATAGTTCAAAGTCAAAATGAAGACAAGCTTGCACTGCTCAACGAATTATCTCAAGTGGTCTACCATGAACACGCCCTAAACTATGATAGTATCGCGAATGAAACCATGAAATTGGCGATACACCTCAAAGTTTGGCCCGTGGCCTTTGAACAGGGTTCACATCTAATGCATTACTACCTGGATTCATTGATTCAACCCAAAAGGGCACTGGCAATATTTGATGATTTAAAACCCAATGTCACCGAGTTGAAAAACGAACAACTATTAGGCACCTACTACTTAAATGGAAGCAATGCACACTATTTTCTAAGGGATTATGGCAAGTCCTTGGATTTGGCGAACATGGCCTTGCCCCTTTTAAAAAAATCCGACAATCAGACTCTGCTTAGCAAATGCTTCTTTAGGTTGGGCGGCATTCACGCCAAGCTATCCAATTACGATCAAGCACATTCCTATTACTTTGAATCATTAAAAATTGATGAGTCATTACAAGATGAAAGGGGTGTGGCCGTCAATCTGGAGAAAATAGGCGAAATCTATTTACTGACCAGTGACTATGAAAAGGCTGAAAGCAATTTCCACAAGGCGATAGCCACCTATACCAAACTAAATGATGGTAAGGGCATCATTTTTAATTATACCAATCTGGGCGCCAGTTATCAAAAACGTAATAATTGTGAAGAAGCCCTAAAATATTACCAAGCTGGGCTTGATATGGCCACCAAAATCGATTTGAAAAGAAGCCAATCCCTTTTCTTGGGCAATATCGGTTCTTGCAACAGACGCTTGGGCAAATATGATGTTTCATTGGATTATCTTTTTAGGGCACTTGACCTAAAATTGGAACTTGGTAGGTTGGGGAGTGCAGCCCACTCGTGCAATGATATTGCGGAAACCTACATAAAATTGGATAGGTATGACCTTGCCAAACAATATGCCCTAAAGGCCATTGGCTATGCTAAAGGGAACAATTTGAACCAAGAACGTTATGCCTATTATGTGCTATCGCAGTGCAATGCCCAATTAGGTGAAAACAAAGCGGCGTATGAAAATTTACAACGGTTTAATACCCTGCAAGACAGTATTTACAACATTCAGAAAATTGCCCGTATCAATGAAATGCGGATTATGTATGAAACCGAAAAACGTGACCTGCGTTTAAAAGCCCAAGAAAGTGATATTGCTTTTTTGAATGAACGCAATACCGTAAAAAATCAGTATATCGCTTTTGGAAGTATTGGGCTTCTTTCACTTTTTGGCTTTATTATATTGGTGCGCTCCAGAAACAAAGAGAAACAGCGGAAACAGTTACAAGAACAGTTTGCCCGTGACTTATTGAAATCACAGGAAGACGAACGCACGCGCATAGCGAAAGACCTTCATGACAGCGTAGGCCAGCAATTGACCTTGATTAAGCAAAAATCACAAAACGTGCAACAGATGGAGTTAAGTGATTTAACACATAATGCTTTGGAAGAAGTACGGAGTATCTCCAGAGGCCTCTACCCCGCCCTCTTAAAACAATTGGGACTTACAGCCAGTATTGAACAATTGGTGCTTGAATATGACGAGGAAACTGAATTGTTTTTTTCAATTGAGTTAAGCCCGATCGATGATGCTTTTGATGAGATGGAAAGTTTAAATTTTTATAGATTTATTCAAGAGGCATTGAACAACGCCATAAAACATTCCCAAGCCAAGGCCATATCCGTTGATATCAGTAGAACCCAATCGCTCATTGTTGCCAAGATCAAGGATAACGGTGTGGGTTTTAATGTTCAAGATGGGAATAATCAAAATAGCTTGGGACTAAAAACACTATATGAACGCATCCGAATATTAAATGGAACCTTATTGATTGAAAGTATGAAAGGAAAAGGAACGATGTTGACCGCTAAAATTAAATTGACCTCATGAACCATACAATCAAAATTGTGGTGGCCGATGACCATCCCTTGTTGTTAAACGGCCTTCGAAACGAGTTATTGGAGCAAAACTTCAATGTACTGGAGGGCGCGACCAATGGTGCCAAAGCTTTGGAGCTTATCTTCAGTGAAAAGCCCGATATTGCAATTTTAGATATTAACATGCCCATTTTATCCGGATTTGAGGTGATCAAAAAATGTCGTGAAAAAGGAGTTGCCACTAAATTTATCGTCTTTACTTCGTTTAAGGAAAAAAGTTATATTCTCAAGGCCAAACAATTACAAATCTCAGCTTATCTCTTAAAGGATGAACCGTTTATAGAAGTTAAAAATGCCATCAAAGCGGCCCTCAACAACGAATTTTATGCCAGTACACAATTTGACGAGGTACTGAAGCACGAGCTGTCGCCCGAGATGGCAAAAATCAAATACCTATCACCATCAGAGCGGACCATTGTGCGGCTAATTGCTCAAGAAAAGTCATCTAAAGATATTGCCGAGCTCCTTTCCATATCGCTCCGTACCGTTCAAAAACATCGATCAAACATTATTGCCAAGTTGGACCTACCTTCTGTCGGTGATTCCCTTTCGGTCTGGGCAACGGAGAACAAAGAACTTTTTTTGAATATATAAGGTTAAGCAGATGGATGTACGTAGCCCTACGTATTTTATGTGGGTTACTACGTATTGGTATTGGTATGTGTTCGATCTACTTTTATATCAGTAGAAACAATCAAAACCACACATCATGAAAAATGCATTAATTTATCTCGCAGTCCTAATCTTTAGTTTACCTATTCAAGCCCAAAAGAAGGGCGCTAAAAAAGCTCATTTGAACGAGGCTTATTTGACCTCTGTAAGTATGCAAGATGCTCCGGATATCATTAACCGTATGCAAGAAGCAGTGGCCAATTTTAAAGTAAAAAAAATTGAATCGTTCAATTGGAAGGCTGATGGCACCTGTGAGTACACCTTTGAAATTCCCGCTTGCAAAATTGTGGCTGCCTATGACAAAGCTGGAACCGTCTTGAATACCCTAGAGGAATATCAAGACGTGAAAGTACCTTACAATTTTGTTGAAATGGTACAGAATGAATATCAAAATGCCATGATTGTGGCCAGCAAATTCTCCATCGCATATTCAAACGAAAAAGCCACGCGTAAGTCATTGCAATTGAGCATTCTCAACAACAACCAAACAATGGAACTAAATTTCGATATAACCGACAGTTTCGAAAGTGTTTCTACCCTGGCAGGCAGCGTCCGCGAATAAATATAGCGAGATATAGCTTGTAGTATGCCACTTATTGAAGCAGGGGAGACGCTTCGATAAGTGGTTTTTTTTGAATTATTGGTGCATTTCGGTAATTGGGGTCAACAGCATATTCCTAAACTCCACTTCGGCTCCTTCGGCCTGAATCGCAATTTGCCCTTTTGAGGCGGTAGCCTTATAGCCATAATTGACTAAATCATCATTGACCCATACTTTTATTTTATCAGCAAAACATTCCACCACCAACGAATTCCATTCGCCCAAGTCGTTTTCCGAACCATCGGTCAAATTGATTATTCTCCTGTTTTTACCTTCGGTTACGCCCCAAGATTCTTTGGGTCCTCTTCTGGCCACCATATCATCACACGTAATGTCTTCAACAATGCACCAAAAGTCACCTGCATTTTCATGCATCAATTGTACTTCAATGGATTTAGGAAACATTTGATACAAGGCCCTTGGGGTCGATGTGTGAACCAACACCCCACAATTGCCCGGTTCCTTGGGAAAGCGATAGTCAAGCTCAAGTCTATAATTGCTATAACTGGCATCTGTGATTAAATGGCCCTCGGGAGTCCCCAAACTTACCAACATTCCATCACGCACCACAAATGGTTTTTGGGCATTGGGAATACTGTCCATAGCAGGTACATCTACGTGCCAACCACTTAGATTCTCACCATTGAACAAGGAGGTTTTGGAATTCTTGGAACATCCAATGAGCGCTATAAATAAGAAGAAAAATATGGTATTTTTTATCATTCTGAAAAGCTGTTTTATAACTGTTTAATCCACATGAAACCCAGGTCTATCTGTTTCTATTAAAGCGAGCGAACAACATCAATTTCTTTTTGGTATTGATGAAGTACACGCCCGTCAATAGAATAATGGCTGCCACGATCGACTGTACCGTTATTTGTTCATCTAAAAAATAACATCCCAACAGCAGGGCTACAATAGGGTTGACATATGTTGAAGTGGCCACTTTCTCTGGCGAGACCGTTTTCAACAAATAATTGAATGAGGTAAAGGCAACGATACTACCAAAAACAACCAATAGGACCATTACCCATTGTACTTCGACAGTCCAAGACATAGGCGAAGACCAAGGTTCATTAAAGCCCAGGCTCATCATTAAGAGCATAATACCACCGGTTACCATTTGATAGCCCGTATTCACAAAATAGTTATGTGGCAGATCTACCCGGGCAACAAACAAACTACCGTAGCCCCAACTGATCATACAAGCGAAAATCATGATCATGCCCAAAATGGCATTTTCTTCTTGAATGATTTCTTTCTGGCCCACCAACAAATAAATGCCAACCATGCCTAAAATCACACCAATGAACGACATGGCCTGAATTTTTTTGCCTTGCAGCAACCACATCATTAAAAGAATAACAAGTGGTTGTGCCGATATTTCAAGTGCTGCGAAGCCACTATCAACAAATTTAAGTGCCCATACCACTACCCCATTGCCAAAACTTAAGAACAAAAAGCCCGCAATCGCAGTATTTAGCAATTGTTTTTTGCTGATCGCTATTGATTTTCCCATGGCCAAAGCGATAATAAATATCAATAGGCCCGCGGTGCAAAAGCGCAAGCCGGCGAGCAAAAATGGAGGCAATGCAGTAACGGCAATTTTATTGAGCAAATAGGTGGAACCCCAAATCACATAAATTGCAAAAAAAGATATTACCGTTAAGGTGGTTTTGGGTTTTTGTTCCATTCAATTTTTCTAATCGGGTACTAAAGTCAAAAAAGGTAATTATGAACTTTTGATTTGTAATTGAGACAAGGGTTATGGATTGCCTTTTTTTGTAATTGAATTCATTTGCAAATATTCACCGCCAAAATGCAGCTACAAAAAAAGGCAATCCTATATTCTAGTCATTCAATAATCCTTGTCCCTCGATCCATGGTGCTCCCGCGGCCTTTAATTCGCCTTCAAGGCTCGGAAGCGTGGTATCTATAAGTTCTTTCAAGTTTGTCTTTAACGATTGTAACTGCTTTTGTGCTCTCGCAAAGGCCTTTAGGTGGTTGCCTGTTGGCCCATAAGTATTGCCTAAGGCCACATAACCCACAAACGAGCCATCTGAAGGTGATGGCGGGTTGCGCTCCCCTACTTCATTCTTGGCGGGATTACCCTCCATGACAATCTCTAAATTTTTAAGTTGTTGCTGGGCTTCATGAATTTTGGAATAGAGCGATGGGCTTGGCCTTTCTGCTTGGGCAAATGCCCGTTTCATGGCCTCTAGGGTTTCACCGGTCTTTGACATGGTTTTGTTGGTAGCCATCAAGTCTTGCTGATAGGCTTGGAACGTTTTTCTAAAAGATGCAATTTCCGAAGTTGGTTTAGCCGGTAAGGCCCCTTTACGCAAGGGCTTAACTTCAAAACTTTTTGGGCCTGCCACTTGGGACATCATTCCATCTTCATTTTTATATAAGCTAACAGAATACGTTCCTGGGGTTGCCAAATATGGTGAACCTTCAAAATAATCATCATCTGGTGTCTTTGGAGCCTTTAATGATATTCCTGAGCGGTCGGCGTAGGTCAAATTCCAACTAACTCGGTTAAAGCCTTTTTCATTGGTGCCCTTGACCGTATTCACCAAATTGCCTTCTGCATCGGTTACCAATAATGCCCATGAAGGGGGTTCTTGATTTTTTTCGACACTCAAAGCTTCCCATCCGGGAAAGGGGATGGCACTTTTTTGTTTGGCCAATTCTTTCTCCTTCTTGGTTCTATCATCTTTCAAAGAGGTCAGTTTTTCAGGTAAATAATACGTGAAGGTGGCCCCAAAATCAGGATTTTTGGCAATGTAGGTATTGTTCCCTTGTCCATATATTTCTTCTTTCGGGATATACCAATAAGCGGGTCTCGTGTCGAAAAGCTGTACTTCTTTGGCTTTTGAAGCATCATAATCACGTAATGGTGAAATATCGTCCAATACAAAAAACCCTCTGCCAAAGGATGCGCCCACCAAATCATTTTCACGCCTTTGAATGGTGACATCGCGGAATGATATGGTTGGAAGCCCTCCCTTAAGTTGCGTCCATTGACCACCTCCATTGTTGGTAAAATAGATGCCATACTCGGTTGCAGCAAAAAGAAGGTTCTTTTTTTCATGGTCTTGCACTATGCGCCAAGTAATCAACTTTTTGGGCAAATTACCGTTGATGAAAGTCCAAGAGACCCCTTTGTCAATACTTTTCAGCAAGTAGGGTTTGTAATCCCCTTCTTTATGATTGTCAAGCACCAAATAGACGGTATTGGCATCAAACAAATCGGCCCTGACATCATTTACGAAAGCTCTGGCCGGAACCCCTTTTATATTGCCCAGCATGATTTTGCGCCAAGAGTTACCTCCGTTATCAGAAACCTGAAGGATGCCATCATCAGTGCCAGCGTAGAGCAAGCCTTCCTGCACGGGCGATTCGGCCAATGAAGTAATGGTATTGTAATTACTCATGGCGCCTACATCCCACGGATTGTCCCAACTCTGCTTGTTGCCCATAATGGGAAGGTTCAACCGTTCCTCATTTCGGGTAAGATCATCGGATATGGCCGACCAATCATCACCTCGGTTTTCAGATTTCCAAACACGATATGATGCGAAATAAAGTCTTGTGGGTTTGTGCGGACTTACCAATATAGGCGCATCCCAATTAAAGCGTTCATGCGGCTCGCCCTCTGCGGGCTGTGGCTGAATAAAGACTGTCTCACCGGTGGTCTGGTCAATACGCCACAACCAGCCTTGTTGAAACTCACCATAGGTAATATCGGGATTGCCGGGTTCAACCGCAGATTGATGTCCATCTGCTCCTAAAGTGATCCACCAATCATAATTGAAGATGCCAGCAGCATTGGTCGTTCTTGAAGGACCTCCATGTGACCCATTATCTTGTGTGCCGCCATAAACATTATAAAATGGCGTGGAATCGTCAACGGCCACCTTGTAATACTGTATTACGGGCAAATTGCTGAAATAGCGCCATGTCTGTGTTAAATCGTACGACTCGTACAAGCCACCATCGGTACCAAACAGCACATAATTGGGATCATCCTTTTTAAAGGCCATGGCATGGCTGTCCACGTGTTTTTTCTTTTCGTTCATATAGCCAAAGCTTTTACCATGGTCCGTGGAAATCTGGACATAGTTGCTCATTAAGTACAAACGACCTTCTTGATGCGGTGAGGCGTACAATTCTTGATAGTAATGTGGACCGGTACCGCCTGAGACAGCATCGGATTGTTTGGACCAAGAAGCACCGCCATTATTAGAGATGAACAATCCCCCTTTTTTACGGTCTAACTCAATAGCTGCATAAATAGTCTCGTTGTCAAAAGGTGAGAGGGCCAAGCCTATTTTTCCCAAATTAGATTTTGGTATCCCCGATTCCAATTGGGTCCAAGTTTGTCCTCCATCGGTCGATTTATGAATGCCAGACCCAGGTCCCCCGCCCATATATGCCGCCACAGTTCTATGACGGTCCCATGTAGCGGCGTAGAGCACCTCCGGATTTGTGGGGTCCATTTCCAAATCGGTAACGCCGGTCCAATCGGCATCGCCCAAGGTTTTTGTCCAAGTTTGGCCGCCATCTGCGGAATGGTAAAATCCACGATCCCCGCCTTTGCTCCACAACGGTCCTTGGGCAGCAACATATATTTTATTGGAGTCGTCAGGGTGGACAATTATTTTAGAAATGTGTTCCGAATTTTTTAAACCCATATTTTTCCAACTTTTGCCTTCATCGTGGCTTACATATATGCCATCGCCGAAACCAATATGGCGTCCTCCAACATTTTCTCCTGTCCCTACCCACACAGTACTCGGATTGTTTGGGTCAATGGTCACACAACCGGTGGAATAGCTGCCTTCATTGTCAAATATGGGATCGAAGGTGGTACCTGCATTGGTGGTTTTCCAAACGCCACCGGAGCCTACGGCGACATACCATACACTTTCGTTGGTAGGATGTATGGCGATATCGGCAATTCGACCCGATGTCAAGGCAGGACCCAAATTTCTAAAAGCAAGGCCTTTGTAAATGTCATCCTTTGATTCTTGCGCGAAAAGTGTGAGGGTAAAAAAGACGGAAAAAAACGTGATAAAAGCACGTGAAAAGCAATTTTTCATAGTTCTATTTGGTTTAAATTTTCAAAAAAGAAAGATAACCAAAAGTCACATTTTAAGAGGAAAATATTATAAAAAGAAACCACTATTTATCCACGAAAAATTAGCGGTCCTTTAATCGATACATAAATTTGAGTCCACTCCAATCTTTATCGATTGCGGCCACTTTTGTATCTACCAAGCCCAATTGAAGTAAATGCTCACGAACCAACTCCCTATTTAGGTCGGTAACTATACTTGATGTTCCTTTAGGCCAGCTTACCCAGAGGATTCCTGTCTTTTTCAGGGCTCTTTTGGCATTTTGGGCTTGAGATTTAAGGATGCCGTAATTTTGGGCAAAAAGATGAATGAAATCAGCTTGTTCAATTGCCTCTGAATCTAACTGTGTTACCCCTTCAGGAAATCCCGAAAACAATTCAAAATAATGCTCCGGTACAGATAACAACAATATGTTTTGGCCGGACTTTATGCCCAATTTTTTGACAAGCGGGGTCTTTGAATAGCCTTCAATGCCCAATCTCGAGTTATTTGGTGTTCTTGTTTTCCATTTGATCCAGTATTTTCTTGAATCCAACGGCCACACCATTGGTCCATCCAAAGCCATCTTGGGTTTCATATTCACCTCCGCCGGAAAGCAGGCTAAGGTCTTCTACATTGTATTTCTCCATCATTTTACCGGTATTGCGGTATACTTTTTCATTTAACGCCAACCAACGCTCCATAATTTCTTTCGCTTCATCATTGTATCCATAGGCCAATAAACCGTTCACGGCAATCCATTGTAATGGGGCCCAGCCATTGGGCGCATCCCACTGTTGACCGGAATGGTCAAGGGTGGTAACCAGCCCGCCATCCTTTAAAAACTTTTCCATGATCACATTTTTGACCCCTTCGGCCTGCGCTCGGGTTGCTACGCCATAAAACAAGGGATATGCTCCGGCCAACGTAAGTTCATCGGTTTGTTCGGCGCGCTTGAAATCAAAGTCCATAAAATAGCCCAATGAATCATTGTACATATATTCACGAATGAGCCCTTTGCGCTCAATGGCCTTTTTCCTAAAGAATGCCGCCCCATTCTTTTCTCCTCTCATGCGGTAGGCCTTAGAAAGCAAGTCTTCTAAATTGTACATCAAGCAATTAAGATCTACTGGTAAAATGGAAGTGGTCATGGTCGATGAAAAATCATCGGGCTTTTCAAACCAACGTGAACTAAAATCCCAGCCCGATTCTGCGGCCGATCTTAAATCTTTGAAAAGTTGTTTTTTGGCATTCTCCGCGGTAACATCTTTAGCCAAATGTAAATCTTCTTTATAGGCTTCTGGTCTTGGTTCATTACCGGCATCCCAATACCTATTCAGTAATCCGCCACCTATCATTTGTACGACATGCTTGCTTGCGCCATAGGGCCTGTCAATGGAATCGTGTTGCATAAAGAATTCATATTCCGCGTTGAGTTCGGGCAAATAATAAAGAAGCATATTTTGCTCGTTGCGTGCCAAGGCCTCCACCATGCTGGAGTAAAATGGGGGCTGTGAACGGGTTCTATAATAATCGCGGGTACCGTTGGGAATAAAACCAAGGGAATCTATTAAAAATGAAAAATTATCGACCATACTTTTGGCCAAATCTTTGCGACCATCTGCTATAAGTCCTTCAATGGTAAAATAACTGTCCCAATAATAGATTTCTTGAAAGCGCCCGCCGGGCACCACATATTTTTTGGGCAATGGTATTCTTGACGAATTTGCCACATACGCATCGGGCCCTCTTGTCAGCTTATCCCACATGATACCTATGTGTTCGTACATGGTTTTGGTGGTATCGGTTTTAAATTCAAGCGATTTCATGGACTGGTCCATAAAATTTGATTCCACAAAGCTCTTTAAATCAAAATCGGGTGCATCTTTTTGCGCGAGATATTTCGCTTCCAATTGGGTGAAATGTTCCTGAGGAACAAGATCCACAAAAGTCTTTGAATCTTTGTAGATGGCTGCCAACTGAACGTCTTTGAACAATTGGGTGTCATAAAATGTGGTTGCTTTTGTTACATCGGTATTTTGCCTGCAGGCCACAAAGCCTATAAAAAGGATAAAAAGGAAGGAAATTCTACGAATCATACGTACGGTTTTTGTAAAACGACCTAAATATAAAGCAATAAACGGTAATTGTGCTTTATTAAAACGTATACGATTATCTTTATGGCATGAGTACGACCAACATTGTTCGAAATCACGTGCGAATTTACCTTATGGAAGAAATTAAGCGCGGTAAAATTCGTATTGGACAAGC
>JABDND010000116.1 GCA_013001145.1 Croceitalea sp.
GGTATTGTAGGTGCTTATAATGGCATTAAAGCGTACGGCGCTAAGTATGATTTATATAGTCTGCCAAAGGCCGAAGAGCTAAAAGATCAAAAGGAATTGATCGCCCAATTGCGTGATATAGACCTGCCCAATATCAAAATAATACTCACAGGTAGGGGCCGTGTGGGCAATGGGGCTCGTGAGATGTTGGATGGTATGGGCATAAAGCGTGTCAATGTTTCCGAATATCTGGAAAACACATTTGATGAACCGGTGTATTGCCAAATAGATGCATCGGAATATAATAAACGCAAAGATGGTGTGCGGGGCAGTAAGGCTGATTTTTTTGAAAACCCCGAAGCCTATAAAACCAATTTTTTGCGCTTTGCACAAGTCAGTGATTTGTTCATCGCCGGCCATTTTTACGGTCAAGGTGCTCCCTATTTGTTTACTAGGGAAGATGCCAAACACCCTGATTTTAAAATTAAGGTGGTCGCAGATATTAGTTGCGATATTGATGGCCCGGTAGCTTCAACCATTAGGCCATCGACAATTGCTCATCCTATTTACGGGTATGACCCGCAATCAGAAAAGGAAGTGGATTACAAATTGAAGAATGCCATTGCCGTTATGGCAGTAGATAATTTGCCTGCAGAATTGCCAAGAGATGCGAGTGATGGTTTTGGTGATGCTTTTTCAAAATACGTGATTCCCGCTTTTTTTGATGGAGACAAAGAGGGGATTTTGGAGCGGGCGCGTATGACCAAAGATGGAAAATTGACGGCAAAATTCTCCTATTTACAGGATTATGTCAATGGTTAAGTTGATTTTATCGATAAAATTTAAATTGGCCAATTTGCTATAAATATTTTGGTATATTGAAGGGCTAAATCAAAGCCAACCAATTGAAGTTTAACTGGATTTTTCATAATGATGCTGATCAGCAACTAAAAAAGCAGACCATTGACCTGGAATATAAGTTGCGCACCAAAATCACCAGATTTTTAATGGAACATTTGGACCATGACAAATTTGATGATTTCTCCGATTTTCATTTTGATGTTGACTTGCACTCAAAACGGGTGGCCGTATCAAAAAAGACACCCCTTGAGTATATTGAAATGATAAAAAATGATTTTGACAATCAGGTAAATGAATGGCTCGATTTTAATGCCATTGCTTAGTCTTCCAAATTGATTTCCCAAGTTATTATAGGATGTTTACCTGGAGCTTCGTAGGCACCCAATGCCTTCAACTTTAAATCAATTCGAGCCAATTTATCCATGGTTTTTATTTGCAAGAGTTTTTGCGCTCCGGCCTTGACCTCAAAAACGGGTGAACTATTATAAAAAGTATACTTCATATTGTTTTCAAAAAGCAAGCTATTGCTTGAAACGTTTTTGATCATGACTGATAATATAGCGGTTTCCTTAAAATATGAAGCACTTTCAATTTGTATGCTTTCCTTCAACAACGGAATCAAATATTGGGATCTTCCCACAAAAAGTTCATTGTAAACGGCAACCGTTCTGCCGGCAAAAAGTGCCTCTTTTATACTGGGTACAGTTCTTTCTTTGGCGAAAACCAAGGTAACGGGTCGCGCTTGGCCTTTTTCTAAAAATTGCCAATCAATCAAACCATGAATGTCGCTTGTGCCCATTATGGTAAGGTTGTAATCTAACGCCAAGGCAAAAGATTCTGCCTCATAAAGTCCGTCATTGATTACTTCTATACCATGCAACTCACCGTTTTCAATTCGAGCTTTTTGAAAATCACTCAAAATGGGCGTCCCTGTCGGTGACTGTGCATACCATGAAGGATGATTCCAAAAAACAAAGGCACCTTGGTTTTTTGCAGTCGCGAATTGTTTTACAGAGTCTTTTACCATCAGGGCATTGGCATCTGTAATAAAAATGGCATTGCTATGGCCAGCAGGCGGCCTTCTTGTAATCTCGGAGCCTGGTATAATAAGAAGTTCATGGTCTTTGGCTTCTTGCAATGCCAATTGATAGGCACGGTTACGATCAGGATGTGGAATATCGGCCAAGTGCGGTTGATACTCCAAATGTTCGGTCAATGAAATGGCATCCAAATTATCACGAAGGGCCTCTTGAACCCTAATGGAGGGCCATACCTCGCCATCGGAAAAGACAGTATGTTGATGTAAATCTGTTGTCAATGTTTTGTAGCCAGGAATATCAGGAAAAGACAGTGCCCTGGTACTTTTATGAGCATGGTCCTGAGCGTTAAGCCCCAAGTAACAGAGGGAGATAGATAGAACAAAGTATAACCGCATGAAGGTATATTTTAATAGCCGAAAATATACGAAGATTAATCTGTGTGCCTTTGCTAACACTAAAAATCTTGAAAATAACGGCTATGATTTCATGGGTTCATATTTCCAAGCTTGGATTGCAAATTTTAAATTCCGATTCCAATCTTCAATTTGTCCTGAATTCAAAAACCGCCGATCTGCTGGTATTTCCGTTACTGTCACTCGTGATAATGCGCCAATAATAAATGGTACTGGTTTCGGTGGTCACCGCTATTGAGCTTTCAGAAGTTTCGGCAATTTTGTTTTCTGGAGGATTGATCGTATCAAAATAAACCTCAAAACCTACAATATCTCCATCAATATCACTTGCTTCCCAAACCAAATTTAAGTTGCCCATTTCTATTGAGGCCCCCATATCGGGTGCAACCACACTGGCCGGAAACGGAGCATGATTGTCAATTGCCGCTCCAGCATTATAAAAATTGAAAATACTACTAGTAGCCGTAGCATTGGTTCCATTGGCTTTTGAAATGACATGCCACGAATAGGGGGTAGCACGCATTATGGTCAGGTCAATATTGTCATTGGAAGTGGTTTGCACCAGTTCTTCATCGTTGTTCAAATTAACTACATGAATCTCGTAAGAATCGGTATCCTCGGCCATATTCCATTGAAAATTGACATCACTTGTAGTTTCGGTCTCATTGCTGCCCTCGTTGCATTCAGTATTATGCTCTGGAAAAACCAAGCTGACCGCTTTTGGTGTTGGAGTTTCAGTGGTCGGGTTACCTGAATTGGTATTCCCTCCAGTATTGGTTGTGGTTGTACCACCGTCACCTCCACTATCTCCGCCCCCGCAAGCCACTAATAACAGTATTCCGATGAAAAGCTTTATGGTAAATATTAAATTTTTCATTGTGTTATTTTTTGATGATTTTTTTCTGATATGATTTCTGTCCGTTTTGTAATCTCATTAAATACATTCCGGCCGCTAGATCATTTAGTTGCACTGTAAACTGGCGTTCGGTATGTGCCTGTTCATGTTCAAACACCAAACTACCAGTTAGGGTATATATAACTATGCTTGATTTACTTTCATGGTCTTTACCTAAAAGAATCTGTAATTCATTCCCTGTCAATGGATTTGGGTAAATGGCCAATTGATTTCCGACTATAATTGATTCTTCATATACACCTTGACAATCTAAATTCGTTTTAACGCGTAAAGTATTCTCCTGTTGATTTAAATTCAGGGTTATGGAAGGTTCGCTGGTTTCTATAGTTTCGCCATTAAGTTCAATATAATATGAGCTACCACCATACATTTGAAGGGTGATGAATTCTTCACTGAATCCGATTTTAGATGAAACCGAAAGGGCATCGGGCGCAGTAATTTCAATTGAAAAGCATTGCTCATAAGTGGGCTCTTCTGCTATAGTGATACACACATCGTAGGTGCCAGGCGGTAAATCTTCAAATGCCATTGTTTCGGTAAATTCCGATACTTGTTCTACACCTTCTTCATTTCTTAATGAGGCTGTATAGCTGTACAATTCATTCGCGACTATGCTAATTTTGCCATTGTTGCTGTCAACACAGGTTGCACTTGATGTGGTTAATGCAAAGTTGTTGGTAGGCAATGTAAACACAGGACATCCATTTACATTTACCGTTGAATTGGCAGGGGTATCAGGACATTGATCAAAAATATCAATCACGCCGTCATTATCGCTGTCATCATCACAGGCATCACCTAGGCCATCACCATCCATATCACTCTGATCCGCATTGGATACCAGTGGGCAATTGTCTACCTCATCCAAGATGCCATCGTTGTCATCATCGGTATCACAGACATCTCCCAATCCATCCAATTCATTGTCCTCGTTGTTGTTGGAAGCTATAAAGGGACAACGATCTACAGGATCTAAATAACCATCATTATCATCGTCATCGTCACAAACATCCCCAATGCCGTCACCATCGTTATCGGCATTGTTGTCATCGGCTGTGAAGGGGCACAGGTCGACTTCATCCAAATAATTATCGTTATCGTCATTATCGTCGCATACATCACCAATGCCATCGCCGTCATTATCTGTATTGGTGGTAGATGCCAAAAATGGACAAAGGTCTGCTGTATCCAAGAATCCATCGTTATCATCGTCATCATCACATATATCACCAATGCCATCACCATCATTATCCGCGTTGTTGTCATCGGCAGTAAAGGGGCAAAGGTCTACCTCATCTAAATAATTATCGTTGTCGTCATTGTCGTCGCATACATCACCGATGCCATCACCATCGTTATCGGTATTGCTTTCAGATGCCGTAAATGGACAAAGATCTTCACTATCTAAGAATCCATCATTGTCGTCATCTTCATCGCATATGTCTCCAATTCCATCACCATCATTGTCATTGTTGTTCTCAGATGCCAAGAACGGACAAAGGTCATCTACATCGAGAATACCGTCATTGTCGTCATCTTCATCACAGAGGTCACCGGCGCCATCATTATCTGCATCTGCTTGGTCGGGATTTACAACGGTAACACAATTATCATCTACGTCAAGAATACCGTCATTGTCAAGATCGGTATCACAAACATCGCCAACACCATCTTGATCCTGATCTTCTTGCTGTGGATTGGCCGTGAACGGGCAATTATCTTCTTCATCTAGTATGCCATCGTTGTCGGCATCTTCATCGCAAACATCGCCAATACCATCATTATCGGCATCGCCTTGGTCTGGGTTTGGATTATTGGGGCAATTATCATCGACATTTAATATTCCATCATTGTCATCATCATCGTCATTTTGGGCTCCTCGAATCGCAAAGGCATCCAAAACCACTCCTTCAAAAGTGTTTGATGATTGATATAAAGTGTCATCATCGGGAGAAATAACAAAACGAAACATCACATTCTTTTCATTTGTTAAATCAATCCCACCATTCTGCGCGACTTGATTAAAATTATAAGTAAAACTAACTGGTTGTAATTGACTGCCTACCCATTGCCCGCCGATACAGGTTCTGCAGAAATAATTGTAATCCGAGGTATAATAATCCGAGCCAAATTGATTTGTATACCATGTTCCATCTTGTGATGGTTTGTCCAGTAATTGCCAAGAATCACCTTTGTCCTTGGAATATTCAACATAGAATATATCGTAGTATTGATAACCACCATTATAGGCATCTTCAAAATTTTCTAGATCGAACATTAAAGAGAATTCCATTATTGGATTGTCAATGCTTTCGAAGTCATAGCTAGGAGAAACCAAGATGCTTCTTTTCGAATCTGCATAAGGGCCATTCAATATAGTTGCATAAGATTGAGAACCTTCCAAGGCCGAATTTAATTTTGACCCCGAAGGAATTCCTCTTTGCCATTGACTTTCATTCAGGTTGTCCATATCAAAAGCCAACCATGTATCTTCTTCATTTTCAAAATCAAAAAACCTTTCTGCAGCAGCAAAATCATTGCTAAAAACTGTGAAGGATTCAAATTGGTTGCTCCATTCATTGGTTGATAAAGGGAGTATATTTAAGAGGACCTCATGTTTCCCCTTAGCTAAGGAAATATTGGGAAAAGAAATAGCCAGCGAAGCACCTGCAGCTATCAGACTTATTTCTTGCTCGCTCCATAACTGTCCATTTACCAATAGTTGGGCAGTCGCAGCAGGGAACATTATCTCAGAATCATTATGCAACGTAAAATCTGTACCAATATCTTCAACAAATACTTTGGCATTTTTTAAATCGTTTGATACGATTCGAAGCTCATTTTGAAAATTATTGTCAATTGGAATGGTCGAACGCCAGATTCCGCGACCATAGGTGCCAACGGTTAACAAGCCATCTTTTGGGTTGATTACCATATCCCTTACGAATACTTGAGGAAGTCCATTGCTATAATCCTCCCAAGTTTTAGTTGTTTGATTTAGGCGAAAAACCTTGCCTAAACGATCACATAAAAATAATGGGCTATCTGAGTGATTGCCTTGATGAGCCAAACGGTTAACAAACCAACTGTTTGTTAACGGTAAATTATATGAAATATCTTTAAAGGTAAGACCTCCATCACTTGATTTGAAGACAATACTTTTATTGACTCCATCTTTAATTCCATAGCTATACTGAAGGCTAATATAAATTTCATTTGGATTGTTTTCATTTAATTGAACATCTGTAATGAAATCATTAAAGCTAGCTAGTAAACTGAACGATTGCCCTTTGTCACTGCTTTTCCAAAGTTTATTCATTCCGGTTACATATAAAACTTCTGGATTTTTAGGGTCGGTTCTGACTTCTTCTATCCAAGTAATATCAAAATCATCATTAAGTAATTGCCAACCGATGGATTCGTCCATAGTGAACAAGGTATTTTCATAAGCTACAAATAGTGTCCCATCAACGGCCATTTCAACAGGGGCCTCCCATAGGCCAGAATAGGATTGCCCATTGGGTTTGGTGGGAGGGTATGCCCAAAAGTCTACGCTTTGCCCAAAATCCGAAGATTTTGATAAAAATCCACCCAGTTGAGTCATTCCCCAAATTTCATTTGGATTATTGGGATTGATAATATTATCCATACCATCTCCACCGTGCCAAGATATCCAATTACCATTATCATAGGCCAGTCCGCCATTGTCTTGGGTACCTCCGATTATTCGATTGGGGTTATTCTTGTCAACACTAATTTTATAATACATGGTAATGCCAAGGCCAAAAGATTTATCGTTAAAAAAAGCACCATTGTCCTCGGAAACAAAAACACCGCCATCACTGCCCAAGAATAATTTTCCGTCATAATAGTTCATGTAATGCACATCAACATGAAATCTATTATTTGGGATGTTATAGTCCAAGGCACGTTGAAAGGTTTCACCGCCATCTACGGAACGATGAAGGCTTATGAGGCCAAGCATAATTAGATTTTCATCAGTTGGAGAAACTGCAATGGTCAAATCATACCATGCTTGAAACCAATTTGCGTTAGTACCATCATAACTAGTCTTGGTGAAGGAATTTCCAGAATCAATTGATTTATACAGGCCATCAAATGATGTCAAATTACTTGAATTATATTGCACACTTATGGCATACACCAAATTCGGATTGGCAGGGGTTACCCCGATCATCATACGACTTGAATTTATAGGAGCTCCATTTTCTACGAGTGTAAAGCTTTCACCACCATCTACAGACTTATACAGTCTGCAGCCGTAGCCAGTGTAATTTACTGGGTCTGCATATCCAAACGCGGTAACATAAAGCGTTGAATAATCACCTGGTTTCACCTTGATGTCCACAATTGATAATTCAAGTTTGTTGCTCCAATTGGACCCGGCATCGGTTGTTTTATAAAGGCCGGTGCTACTTCCTGCCCACAAGGTGTTTACATTATTGGGGTCAATTATGATTTCGTTCATGTTTCCAAATCCATATTGAGGTAATCCGGTTGGGCTAGAACTAAGATTAAGACCGGTTTCGTTCCAGGTTTCTCCCCCATCCATAGATTTGAATACGCCTTGACCCACACTATCACCGGCATCATCGTCTCCTGTGGTTATGTATATAATAGCTGTGTTCGTTGGGTCAATGGCTATACCTGAGACTCCAAGCTGAAAAAAATGGTCTGTAGTGGTCCTCCATGAATTTCCAGCATCAGTTGATTTCCAAAAACCACCCGCTGGGGCTCCAACATACCAGATGTTGGGGTTATTGGGATCAATCGCGATTGTATTGATTCTTCCCATTCCAGTATAATATTCATTAGTAAGAGAAGTAGGGCCTAAAGTTGACCAATTGGCATTAGGATTTTCATCTAAATTAAGTACTTGCTTTTCTTGCCACAGGCTGGC
>JABDND010000127.1 GCA_013001145.1 Croceitalea sp.
AGCTCCATTCCGCGCATCAATAAACCGTCGGAAGACCGCAAGGCAGAGTTGGATGCGCAATGGGCTTCTTTAAAACAACGTGGGCTGGCGTTGCGGAACACGAAAATCCCTGATATGAACAAGCAGCTTTGGGAGGCCGGTATTGGGGCTATTAGGTTGGACGATTAAGGGGGCGCTTCTCGCTTCTCGCCGTTCGATAGTTGTTACTGCAGATAATGCTGACTCTGGGAAATCTTTTATAATTCTTGCTCTTGTATCTCGACTCTCCTTCGACTCCGCTCAGGGCATCGGCTCGATATGACGGGCAACTACTTTTTCAATGCCTCATCTCGACTCCGCTCGATGTGACAAAAATAACTTCGAGCGGTCACTTCGAGCGGAGTCGAGAAGCGAGAAGCAAGAAGCGAGAAGCGACAAAGAAACAGGTAGACGAATGAAACTATTTTTCAACTTGACCTTAGGGGATAATGCCTTAAATTCGCAGAGCAAATGGCAACACTCTATCCGTACATCAAATCATTGCACCTGATCTTTATGGTCACCTGGTTTGCTGGGCTCTTTTATATTCCCCGATTGTTTATTTATCATATAGAGGCGAATGAAAAGCCTTCACCGGAGAAAGAGATATTGACCCATCAATTCAAACTCATGACCAAGCGCCTGTGGTATATTATCACTTGGCCCTCGGCCATATTATGTACCCTTTTTGCGATTTGGCTTTTGGTCATTATGCCGGCCTGGTTGCAACAGCCATGGATGCACGTGAAGCTGGCCTTTGTGCTTTTGCTCTTTGTGTATCACCTCAAATGCCATCAGATGTTCAAGCAATTGCAGCGTGATGAGGTTAAGTATAGCTCCCATTTTATGCGTATTTGGAACGAGGTGGCCACCCTGGTACTTTTTGCGGTCACTTTTTTGGTAGTCTTGAAAAATGCCTTCAATTGGATCTATGGTGTAGTGGGCATCATCGTTTTGGGAGTATTGCTCATGTTGGGCATTCGCTTGTACAAACGCATCCGGGAAAAAAATCCTGAAGCATAGGAATGAATTCCTTGGCGCGATAATTGCTATCTTTAATTTCAAAATTGGCACTGGGTGTTTAAAAGGGTATCGCTTCGTTCACGTATTTTCTTCTCCATGATTTTGTTGGTGCTCATCGCATCGGTCTTAATTGCCGGGGTCACCATATACCAATACCGTGAGCAATCCAAAGACTACCACCAAGACCGCCTGGAGCGCAAGGAAGAACAGATCTTGCAGAGTATTTCATATGCGTTGAAAGAAACCACCTATGAGCCCAAGACAGAAAACCTCGAATTCATTTTTAGGGATGAAATCTATAAGATTGCCGATGTTCAAAATGTGAACTTCAATATTTATGACCTGGACGGGGGCTTGGTCAAAAGCTCCAAACCCGCCTTTGAGGCCGATACGATTTCCAATTGCTTGGATGCTGAAATCCTTAACAATCTTTCCACCAGTTCCGAACGGCGCTATGTAGAAAAAAAGCAGACATCGGGCAGTAATTATCAGGCTTCCTACAAATACATCACCGACCCAAAGTTCAAGCCCATCGGAATTATGAACCTACCCTATTTTGAGGACAATTCGTTCAATGATATGGAACTTAGGGAGTTTTTGATGCGCTTGGGCGGCGTTTATTTGTTTATGCTTTTGGCGGCCATATTGCTCGCGTATTTCATTTCAAAGTACATCACCCGAAGTCTGCAGACCATTTCAGATAAATTGGGCCAAACCGATCTGACCAAGAACAATGAGAAAATATTTATTGACAATCCCGGAGAAGAGATTGGAAAATTAGTGGATTCATACAATGCCATGATTGACGAGCTGCAGCAAAGCGCCGTTAAATTGGCCCGTAGTGAACGGGAGCAGGCATGGCGCGAGATGGCCAAACAAGTGGCCCACGAGATTAAGAACCCTTTGACCCCTATGCGGCTGAGCGTGCAAAGTTTTGAGCGCAAGTTCGACCCCAAAGACCCCAAAGCGGAAAGCAAGGTCAAAGAGTTTTCAAAGACACTGGTGCAACAGATAGATACCATGAGCAGCATTGCTTCGGCTTTTTCAAATTTTGCCGATATGCCCGCCCAGCAAAATGAAACCCTCAATGTGGTCAATGTGACCAAACTGGCCCTCGATATATTTAATGAGCCCTATATTCATTTTAGCGCAGAAGAGGAAACCATCATCGCCAAATTGGACCGTACCCAATTGATCCGGGTGGTGACCAACTTGGTCAAGAACGCCATACAGGCCTTGCCAGATATTGAATCACCGAGCATAATGGTCACCGTGACCGCCGAAGATGAGCATGTGGTCATAAGTGTGGCCGACAACGGTTTTGGAATAGAGGAGGAATTCAAAGAAAAGATTTTTGAGCCCAAATTCACGACCAAATCAAGCGGAATGGGCCTAGGCTTGGGCATGGTGAAGAACATTGTCGAAAACTATAAGGGTACCATTTCCTTCACTTCACAAAGAGGAACAGGCACTGTTTTTACGGTTAAATTTCCGCGGGCAAAATAGGGCCATTATTGGTATTTTTATCAACGCAAAGCACTTCTAAAAAAAGAATCCATGGAATATCACAACATTTATATTGAAGAAGAAAACAATGTCGCCATCATCACCATTGACCGCCCTAAAAAGCTAAATGCCCTGAACAAAGCGACCATTGAAGAGTTGCACGAAGCTTTTAAAGAATTGGATGAAGACCCAAACACCAAAGTCATCATTTTGACAGGCAGTGGCGAAAAAGCTTTTGTGGCCGGGGCCGATATATCGGAATTTGCCCATTTTACGGTTGAAAATGGCGGAAAATTGGCGGCCAAAGGGCAAAAAATGTTGTTTGATTTCGTGGAAAGCCTATCTACGCCGGTGATTGCGGCCGTTAACGGTTTTGCTCTAGGCGGGGGCTTGGAGCTGGCGATGGCCTGTCATTTTAGAGTGGCCAGCGACAATGCCAAAATGGGTCTGCCAGAGGTATCGTTGGGGGTCATACCCGGTTATGGCGGTACACAACGCTTGCCGCAATTGGTGGGCAAGGGCCGCGCTTTGGAAATGATCATGACCGCCGGCATGATCGATGCCCAGAAAGCCATGGGCTATGGGCTGGTCAATTATGCCGTGCCCCAAGAAGAACTGATGCCCCTTTGTCAAAAACTGGCTTCCAAAATAATGAACAATTCTTCGGTGGCCATCGCACAGGCAATAAAAGCCATAAATGCGGGTTATAGCTATAATAACGATGGCTATGCCGTTGAAATTGATGCTTTTGGCGCTTGTTTTGGCACCAACGACTTTAAGGAAGGCACCACGGCCTTTTTGGAAAAGCGGAAAGCAGATTTTCCCGGATCATAGCCTATGATCAAACCAATTTATGAAGTACCTACTGCTCTACCTCTTTTTACTGATGTCTCCATGCCTAGTGGCACAAAATATGCCCGTGACCTATGCATTTGGCGAAAAGTACAATGACCGTTATCGGTATTCCAATCTAGTGACCCTTGATCATGATGGCGACGGGGGCTATGTTTTGGTAAGGGCCTATTACCAAGGTTTGATTCTAAAGCCCAAAGGCTATTTGATAGAGCATTACAATAAAGATTTGCAGCTGGTCTCAGAGTTCAACTACAAACTTAAAGGCATGCAATTCGTAGATGGCTATTTAAAGAATGGTCAGTTGCACCTTATTTTCTTCAATTACGATTTTGATCGGGGCACCTACGAATATTGGGCCCATAAAAGCAATTTGATCAATTTTGACTTCAAAAAACAGCGCCTTTTAGAATTTAAGACTCCCGTTGTTGAAGGGGCGTTCGGCAAAAACTATTTTAATCGGGATTTTAAAAAAGGGTTTTCGACCACTTTGTTGTTCAATCGTGAAAAAACCGGTTTTATCATTAGCACCCACCATAAAAAGGGAAAGGACAACAAGCACAGCATTCACTTATTCGATGCCGGCCTGAACAAGAAATGGGAGTTCGATTTTTCTGATGAGGTCGAAGAGAAAAATTATGCTTTCGAAAATATTGCTCTTTCCAGCAATCTTCAAGAGGCCTACATCATTGGCAAGGCGTATTTTAAGAAGCGGCGATTTAAGGCCGAGGAACGAAAGTTTCAATATGAGCTGATCAAAATAAATGGGAGCCGTGCCATAACACAAACCTTTGATGACGACGGTAAATTTTCCGAAGGGCTTTATCCCATTATGAACGATGGTAAATTGCAATGTGTGGGCTTTTATGCCGACCGCAAGGACAATCGATACAATGGAGTGGCTTATTTTGATTTGGAGCCAGGGTCATTGGCCATCCGATCAAAAAAATACCATCCCTTTACAGAGCAATTTATGCAAGACAAATTTGGAAGGGATGAGGACAAGGTCATCAAAAATTTGGTTTTTAAAGATGTAAGCTTGACCAAAGACAAGGCTATTTTGTTCAATGCCGAAGAGTATTTTGTGACCAGCGGCATGCAGTCAAGTGGAGCGGGCCAACGTATAAAAATTGATCGCTTTCACCATAACGATATAGTGAGCGCCAAATTGAACCCACAGGGCGACATGATTTGGGTACGCAACATCAATAAGGCCGAGGTTACCCAAGGTGATGGGGCATATGCCAGTTATAGTGCCTACACCCATAACGGAAGCACCTATTTTTTCATTTGTACGGCAGCCGAAAACCCGCAGGTCATCAATGGGGAACGCATGATTTTTAAACAAGGCCTGAGCCGTAACCGCAATGTGTTCAT
>JABDND010000159.1 GCA_013001145.1 Croceitalea sp.
GTCGCCGATGGCTCCGCCAACGATCCCGATGACTACAGCGTGGCAACAGCGGGGACCAACGTTTCATTCCCGGCAGGTACCACCAGTGGGACCACACGGACAGTGACCATCAACATCGTCGACGATAATATAATTGAGGCTACAGAAAGTCTTTCTATTGAACTATCCAACATCTCAAATGGCCTTGTGCCTATGGCCGATGCCAATGCGACAGGCAGTATTGAAGATAACGATGCTGACGAAACTACCGGACTTGGTTTCGATAATGACAGCATTATTGTAAACGAAGGGGACGGAACAGCTACCATTAGTGTTGAACTCTCAGGAAATGTTCAAGGAGGTTTCAGCGTAGACTTCACCACCAACAATGGCTCAGCCAATGCTGGGGAAGATTATAGCGCACTTACCGGACAGCTTACCTTCGCCGGAATCGATGGGGAAATCCAGACGATTACTGTTGACATTATCGATGACAATATCATTGAGGTGACCGAAAGACTCTTTATAGACCTAATCAACATCTCAACAGACCTCATCGATATATTGGATGATCAAGCTACCATTGACATTATTGATAACGACAACTATGATGATTATCCTCAAGACTTTACTGTGGAATGCGATGCAATTCCAGCACCAGACACTATTACATCTGACAGTACCTGTGCCATTACAGTAGTCTTTGAAGAAACGGTATCTGGACAAGACGATGAATGTGAAAGCGAGTACACGATTACACGCACTTGGACCATAACAGACTGTGTTGGCAATGAAGTTGTACACACACAGACCATTACTGTGATTGATACTACTGCACCGGAATTTGTGGAAAGTACGCTTCCATCGCAAAATATCACAGTCTCTTGTGATGCGATACCTGATGCCGAGGTATTGACTGCAGCGGACAACTGTGATTCGACTGCCTATGTTACCGTAACGGACCAAATTACAGGTCAAGATGATGATTGTGCTTCGGAATATACGATAACCCGCACTTGGACCGCAGCTGACTGCGCTGGTAATGAGACCGTTCATGTACAGACCATAACCGTAGAGGATACACAGGCACCAATTTTTGTGGAGAGTCTTCCTGCAGATGTAACCTTGTCTTGTGACACTGTGCAGGAAGCAGCAATATTGACCGCAACGGATAATTGCGATACCGATATCAACGTGGTATTTGATGAGCAGATAACCGATACTGACAGTTGTGGGACTGATTATGTAATCACCAGAACCTGGTCGGTTGTTGACTGCGCTGGTAATGAGACCACTCATGTACAGACCATAACCGTAGAGGACACGCAAGCACCAAGTTTTGTGGAAAGTCTACCTGCAGATGCCACCGTGTCTTGTGACACTGTGCCAGAAGCAGCGATATTGACTGCAACGGATACTTGTGATACCGATATCAACGTGGCATTTGATGAGCAGATAACCGATACTGACAGTTGTGGGTCTGATTATACAATCATCAGAACCTGGTCGGTTGTTGACTGTGCCAATAATGAGGCCGTTCATGTACAGACCATTACCGTAGAGGATAGGCAAGCACCAAATTTTGTGGAAAGTCTACCTGCCGATGCCACCGTATCATGTGACGCCGTTCCGGAAGCAGCAATATTGACCGCAACAGATACTTGTGATACGGATATCAACGTGGTATTTAATGAGCAACTAACCGATGCTGATAGTTGTGGGTCAGATTATGTGATTACCAGAACTTGGTCGGTTGTTGACTGCGCAGGCAATGAGACTGTTCATACACAGACCATAACCGTTGAGGATACTCAAGCACCAAGTTTTGCGGAAAATTTACCTGCCAATGCCACTGTGTCTTGCGATGCGGTGCCTGAAGCAAATGTATTGACCGCAATTGATAATTGTGATACAAGCGTTGAAGTGTCTTTTGAAGAAACAATATCCAATGATGGAAACTGCGCACTTGGTTACACCATTTTGAGGACTTGGTCTGTAGTTGATTGCGCTGGGAATGAGAATAGTCATACCCAAACCATCACGATAGAACCAACAGGCCCCATTACCGCACATAATTATGAAGAAGAAGTAACTATAATCTGTGGCGATGAAATACCTGAAGTACCTGAGATTACATTCATGGGGGGTTGTGGTAATTACGAATCTAGTTTCTCTGAACAAACTGAATTCTCTCAGGATACTGATGATTATTTGATTATCAGAACGTGGAATGTTACTGATATTTGCGGCAATGAAGCATCCTTTGAACAAATTATTTTCGTACTTCAGCCTAGACTGGAAGAAATTGAAATCGACATATGTGTTGAGGATGATGCGCTGGATTTGATAACACAGTTACCAGCTTCATTTGATACCAATGGAGTTTTTATCTTGGAAAGTGGTAACACAAAACTAGACGGTAGCATCTTTAATCCGGCCAATTTGGAAATTGGTGAATATAGAGTTTCATACAATTCCATTGAAGGTACCTGTAAGTATTATGCAGAATTCACAATAAATGTAAATAGTGATTGTGTACCCTGTGGCCGAGATGAAATTGAGGTTTCGAAAACGGTTACCCCTAATAACGATAATATCAATGAAACCTTAGAAATCACTGGTGTTGAATATTGCGGGTACACTTTTGAAATCATGATTTTCAATCGATGGGGAGATAAGGTATATGAATCTCCTCAATATGAAAATGATTGGAGTGGATTCTCACCCAACGCTTCATTCGGTAGTTCAGATATTTTACCTGCGGGCACCTATTACTATATCATTAAGGTGAATGAGAAGCCGGAGTTTGAACCATTCAATGGATTTATTTACTTAGGTAACAAATAATAAAAACCAATTATAAAATAGAAGGCCGGTATTAAAAATATCGGCCTTTTACGTTTAAAAAATTGATGAATCAGTCCATTTTACTTCCAACGAAGTCTATTTTTCATTCATCTAAGGAAAAAAACACTTCAACGATACTTTAGGTCGATGACGAATATTCATACGCTTGAACGGCTAATTTATTAGGCATGAACAAGATTTTGTTTCTTTGTTAAGAAGTTAGTACCCAAATACTTATTTCAAATCGTAGGTAAAACTTAACCACAAAGAAATGGAAAAAAAATACTCGATTGTTTTGCTTATTGCACTGTGTTTTACCACATTCTGTGGTGCACAGCAATTGCCGCAGTTTACGCAATACATGTTCAATACTATATCGGTGAATCCGGCCTATGCAGGTAGTCGGGAAGGCATGAATTTGACGGCCTTGCACCGTAACCAATGGGCTGGCTTAGATGGAAACCCAACCACTAGTACATTTTCGTTTCACACGCCATTAAACAATGAAAGAATAGGATTAGGCCTATCTTATATCACTGACCAATTGGGATTTGAGAACACCAACTATGTATACGGTGATTTTTCATATACCATACCAGTGACCGATAGAGCCAAACTATCTTTTGGGTTAAAAGCTGGGTTTACAAATTACAGATTGGAAAATCCTGATGTGAACGATCCATTCTTCAATTCAAATTTCAATAGTTGGAAACCCAATTTTGGGGCAGGCATGTATTTGACCACCAATCGATACTATTTAGGAATTTCGTCGCCCAGAATTTTAACGACTGATTTAAATGAAGGAGAATTTAAAGCTCTCGAAAGAAACAGTTATTATGCAATAGGTGGTTTGGTATTTGACCTTTCTTTAGACATTAAATTTAGACCAGGTTTTATTGCGAAAATCACCAACGGAGCACCTGCTAGCTATGATGTAACCTCAAGCTTTTTATTTTATGAAAAGGTTTGGTTGGGAGCTTCTTATCGCTTTGACGATGCCTCAAATTTTGGCGCATTTTTAGATTATCAGATATCGAAGGATATTAGAATTGGATATGCCTATGATATTCCAACAGATCTTATACGACCTTACACAGGGGGAACACATGAAATCATCATGATTTTTGAGCCTAAATTTTCGAAAAAGACCGATCTGTATAAATCTCCCAGATACTTCTAAAACACGAACCGATGAAGACAAAATATATAATCCATACTATTTTAGTTCTGGTATTTGCAAATTCTTTGGTACAAGCACAATCCGATTTTCAAAAGGAAGCCGATGCTTTATTCAACAATTTCGCCTACGCAAAGGCCATACCTGCCTATGAAAATCTATCCAATAGCGGTGACAATAAAATCCATGCCTATAAACGATTGGCGGAATGTTATTTATTATTGCGTGATTTTGAAAAAGCAATACCCTATTTTGAGCTTTTTATAGATGAGCCTGAGACCGAGAGCACTTACTTTTTTAAGTATGCCATGGCCCTTAAAAGCGCTGGAGAAGAAGATGCAGCACTTACTTGGTTCAAACGGTATAAAAAATTGAACAAAAATGACGCTCGTCTCAATAAATTTTTGAAGGATGGTAATTTAGCATCTGTAGTGTTTAACAGTGATGAACGATTTGAGCTTGAGCCAGTGGCATTCAATTCAGAATACAGTGAATTTGGCACTTTTTCGTATGAAGGCAATCTTTATTTCAGTTCCAGTAGAATGACAGAAAATGATAAGGAATTGTATGGTTGGAACAATGAGGCATGGTTGGATATTTATTATATACCTGTAGAAAACGATAAAAGTGTAGCCCCTAAAAAATTAAAAGGTGATGTAAACTCTAAATTTCACGAAAGCTCTTTGGTATTTTCTACCGATTATAAAAATGACACGATTATTTACTTTACTAGAAACAATTACTTTGAAAACAAGGAAAGTTTTTACACCAAGAAAGTAGATAAAAAGATAGAAAACCTAAGTAATTTGAAGATTTACCAAGCTCAAAAAAGCAATGGTAGTTGGAATGTTACAAAAAATCTTAAAATTAACGCAGATTATTATTCTACGGGGCATCCTTCGGTCAACCCCAATAGAACACTTTTATTTTTTGCTTCTGATCGCTCAGGTGGACATGGTGGAACAGATATTTATTACTGTCGCATACACCCAAGAGGAGGATTGGGAGAACCTATCAACGCGGGGCCTATAATCAACACCGCCGGGAATGAAATGTTTCCATTTGTAAACAGCGAAGGACAATTGTTCTTTTCATCAGATGGTCACGTTGGATTTGGCCAGCTCGACGTTTTTTCAGCTGTAGCTGATGCCGATGGTGAAATTATAGAGGTGGTCAATTTAGGTCGCCCTCTTAACAGTGAAAAAGATGATTTTGCTTTTTATTCATTGCCCAATGGAGTTGATGGTTATGTGAGTTCCAATAGAAATGGTGGTAAGGGATCGGATGATATCTATAAATTTAAATTTATTCCCTCTTTAACCGTCGAGGGCAAAGTGACAGATGCGATTAATCACAAGCCACTGGATAGTGTCTTAATTTCTCTTTATGACCAACAAACATCAAAATTGGTAATGGAAACAATAACTGATGCAAATGGCCATTACAAAATGATGATCGATCGTGAGAAAAACTATATGATTGAAGCGGTATCAAGAACGCACCCTAATAAAAATGTGTTCTTTAGTACAAGAGGTATACCTCGGGTTACAAAATTAATCAATCAAGATTTTGAAATGGAACCAGTGATGGATGTTAAGTTGTTGGCCAATCTAAATAAGATATACTTTGATTTCAATAAAAGTAATATAAGACCTGATGCGGCTAAAGAGCTCAATAAAGTAATCAAATTGATGACTGAGACTTACCCCGATTTGGTTATTCGTTTAGAAGCGCATACCGATCCCGTAGGAAGTCACGCATATAATGACAATCTTTCAGAACGCCGCGCAAAATCAACCTATGAATATCTTATTTCACATGGGGTGCCAAAAGAACGTATCTTATCTTACAAAGGTTTTGGCAAACGCAGATTAATAAACGATTGCACCGGTTTAAGAGATTGTACTAAAGATGAGCTAGAATTAAACCGAAGAACAGAATTTCCGATTATCAAGTTCACCAATGACAATGATGCCACATTGGTCAAATCAAACTAACACAAAGCGCCCAACAAGGGCGCTTTTTTATTCCTTTATTTCAACTCTATGTGAGACCACTTCATTAATAGGGATAATAACTTTTCCTTTTTTGGTCTTTAAAGAAAGTGTCATGTTGTCAATGGCTGTGATCGTGCCTTCAAGCCCATCGATTGAAATTTGGTCTCCGACCATATAGTTTTTTCTGGTATAAAACATTTTCAATAGATCTGAAAAGACCTCTCTGGACCCAAGTCCAAATCCAAGGGCAATCGCAAATAAAAAGGCTCCCAAAATCATTGTAAAATTACTGGTGATAATTTCGGTGCCGATACCAGCCTGGTTCAATGCCGTAATGGTCACAAAAAAGGCAATCATATAAAAAATTATGCCACTAATTAGTTTAGAACCACCAATACCCATGGAATCAAACAACGCCAAAATTGCCTTTTTTACCACCGTTGCCAAAAAGAGACCTCCTGCAAATATCAACAATGCGCTGACCAAGGTAGGCAAGTAAGCAAACACGGCCATTATCCCTTCAGAAATTGCATTTAATCCTATAACCTCGGCAATTACAATGGTAAACAACAGAATCAACAATATCTTGACCGTGGTCATGATAATTTTCAATAAATCAATCTTGATTTCCTTATCACCAAACAGTTTGGCTTCTGTAATTTTCTTGGACAACAAATCAATTTTGGCTGCTTTTAAAATACGCTTGAGCACGAACAGAATGATTTTTAGAAGAATCCATGCTACTATGAGCCCTAATATTCCGATTATAATCTGTGGCAATAAAGCCACTACGTTTGACAGCATATTTTCTAGGCTGTCGATTAGTACTTGTTTGTATTTTTCCATCACGTAAATATTTTAGTATAGGTTACTTTCTGGTATTAGTTTTGAACATGCCCGAAAAAATTGAGGCATAATTGGAGGTCACCAGAATGGCCATTTCAAGAATAAGCTTGGCTATAGCGACATCATTCATCACTTTTTGCCGCATCTCCGGTGGAACTTCCAGTAATTTTTTATCCAGTTCTTTGAACGGATTTTTATAATCATTTGCCATCTATCAAAGGGTATTATAGATTTCCAATAATTTTGCTTTAGCGCGTTTTAAGCGCATCTTAACGGCACTTTCGCCAATTTCCATCAACTCTCCCAACTCTTTTATCGATGCACCATCTTGATATTTTAAGAGTAAGATCGATTTTTCTTCGGCACTTACCAAGGTGAGAGCTTTTTCTAGTTTATGGGCCTTCATTTCAAAAATACTCTCATCGGGTACCTCATCTGCCAATTTATATTCAGCATCGTCCATACGCACCGAATTATCCCTGATTTTTTTCTGCTTGTTCCTATTCACATAATTAACGCAAAAATTATACGTAAAAGAATAGAGCCATGTTGAAAATTTAGACTTTCCTTTAAATGATGCCAACTTAATGAACAACATCAAAAAAACATCCTGCGTCAAATCTTCGGCCTCTGCTTGTGAAAAGGCGAATCCGTAACATTTGTTATAAACCATTTTTGCATAGCGATCATATAATACACCAAACAGCATGGTATCATTTTTCACTACAATTTTAGACACGAGGTCTTCATCGCTCAGATTGTGGTATGGACTGGTTTGTCCCAATGACTTTCTGTCTTGGTTTATAAGAATAAGAAACAATCGTCGTAAGAAAGTCACCAAAGCTTTTTAAATTGATTGCGTTAACAATTTCAAATGTGCTTCAATATAGTTCAAAAACACGGTATATTTGAATAAAGCAGCTTCATGAAATTTGTAAGATTTATACCTCTATTGACAGTCCTCATTTTTGCAAATTGCAAAATGGACAAAAAACAAGAGGTTTCAACACCTATTAATGAGCCAACCGTTCTTGATAAAATTGCCCTTGCACATGGCTTTGACCAATGGAACAATGTGGCCCAAATAAGTTTTACTTTCAATGTGGATCGCGATTCTAATCATTTTGAAAGAGCTTGGGTTTGGAATACTATGAGCAATGAGGTCACCCATATCTCGGGAACGGATACTTTGGTATATAATAGAAGGCAAATGGATAGTACAGCCTTAAAAACCAATGCTGGGTTCATCAATGATCGCTATTGGTTACTGGCACCCTTTAATCTTATATGGGACCAAGGCAACTTTACCTATACCCATATGGAAGCTGAAATTGCCCCAATTAGCAAAAAACCCATGCAAAAATTGACCATTGTTTATGGTACTGATGGTGGATATACCCCTGGTGATGCCTATGACCTCTATTTTGAAGATGACTTTTTAATCCGTGAATGGGTATTTAGAAAAACGAACCAAGAAGAGCCTTCTTTGACCACTACCTGGGAAGACTATATTGACCATCAAGGCTTTAACTTTGCCTTAAGCCATAAAAAGGCCAACGAAGATTTCAATATCTATTTTGATGATGTGACAATCATTAAGAAGCAATAATGGATCTTATTTTTTCTTGAGTACGGTGGTGGCCAATAAGACCAATAACGCACAAGCCAACAATGTCATGAATGTGACCCGCAATGAAGTGCTCTCGGCCACAAAACCCAAAATTACAGGTCCCAACAAAAAGCCCAAGTAACCTGTGCCCGCTATAAAAGCAACTCCTTGCGAAGATTCCACTCCTTTGACGTTACCTCCAATTCTAAATAATTCCGGTACCATAACAGAAAAACCAAGGCCGCTCATGGCAAAACCGATGATAGCAGTATATGTGCTTCCTATAAGCACTGCACTATAGCCCATTATTGCCACAACCGTTCCCAAAGCCACCAATTTTATGGAACCTATTCTTTCACTAATACCATCACCTAAAAATCGACCCAAGGTCATGGCTACTGAAAAAGATAAGAATCCGGCGCCAATCAAGGTTTCCGGTGCGAGGGTAATTTCTTTCAAGTATATTCCACTCCAATCTACAATTGCCCCTTCACTGCCCATACTCACAAAACCTATCAAACCAAGTAATAACAAGGGCTTAAATAATTTTAAACTAAAAGGTTCTTTTTCAATCGGCGCCGCCTTTAAATGATAATAGTATTTACGAAACCATAAATTGACCAAAAAGACAACAATTACCGTAATGAACATATGAAGTACTGGGTTACCAATAATTACTATCAGGAAACTACCGAGACCGGCAATCACACCTCCCAGACTAAAAAAGCCATGGGCAGCCGACATAAACTTTTGCTTATCTTCTTTTTCAATTTCAGTTACCAATGTATTCATAGCTATGTCGGTAATCCCGTTCGCCGCACCAAACAAGAACAAAGCGCCACATAAGAAATAGAAATTTGGTGCCATTAAAGGGAAAAGTGCCAAAAAACTACAAGCCAATACCCCAATCCAAGTGGTCTTACCTACTTCTAGTTTGTTGATGATTTTTGAGGCGACCGGAAAAATTGTAAACACCCCCAATGACAAAAAGAAAAGCGCAATGCCCAAATCTGCTTTGTTAATGGCCAATGAATCTTTAACCGAAGGAATATAAATGGCCCATGTACCAAACCAAATATTTAGGCTTGAAAACACAAGTGCCGGTGCAAGATATCTCGGATTTGAAAGTATTAAACGAAGTGATTTCATGAACCAGGCCCAGTGTTAAAAGCGTAAAGCTAGGTTATTTGGTCAATATGCCCTTTTTCAATATTTGTCCAAATTCAAACATGTCTTCAAAAGAGCAATAAAAAGGTGCTGGCGCCAATCTTATGACATTGGGTTCGCGCCAATCTGTAATCACACCTTGGGCCATTAAATAATCAAATAATGCCCTGCCCTCACCATGTAAGAATACGGATAATTGACAACCACGATCCTTGGGAGTGATGATTTCAAATGTACTATCTACTTCTTTATCTATTTCGGTCAATATGTACTCTAAATATGAAGTCAATAATTTTTGTTTTTGAATCAATGCGGTCATGCCCACCTCTTCAAACATTTGCAATGATGCCAAATAGGGGGCCAAAGACAAAATTGGAGCATTGCTCACCTGCCACGCATCGGCATTGGGCATAGGTTCAAATTCTGGTTCCATTAAAAAACGCTTGTCTTTTTGAGTACCCCACCATCCTTCAAATCGAGGAATATCTTTCCGATTTAAATAGCGTTCGTTCACAAATACTCCCGAGGCATTGCCCGGACCTGAGTTCATATACTTATAACTGCACCAGGCCGCAAAATCAACGTTCCAGTCATGTAGTTCAAGGGCAATATTGCCCGCAGCGTGGGCCAAATCCCAGCCTACCATCGCCCCTACCCGCTTACCGGCTCGGGTTATGTTTTGTATGTCCAGTACTTGTCCGTTATAATAATTGACACCACCTAATAAAACCAATGCCAGTTCATCACCCAACTCATCTATTTTGGCAATGAAATCTTCCGTTCTCCAAAAGTGTTCTCCTTCCCTTTTTTTGACCTCGACGATTATCTCTTTTGGATCATAACCATGAAACTTGGCTTGACTTTGTAGCATATATTGATCAGAAGGAAAAGCCTTCTCTTCACATAATATCTTAAATCGCTTGTTGGTAGGTCTATAAAATGAAACCATCAAAAAATGCAGATTGACTGTGAGTGTATTCATTACGCTGACCTCTTTTGTCTTGGCTCCAACCACCTTTGCCAAAGGCGCAGCCAATCGCTCATGATAGTCCCACCAGGGTTTTTTTGCATAAAAATGGCCCTCAACCGCCAGTTGGGCCCAATCTTTCATTATTTCATCAACATAGGTTTGGGCATTTTTTGGTTGAAGCCCCAATGAATTGCCAGTAAAATAAATGACTTCTTTTCCATTAAGTTGTGGATAATGAAATGCCGACCTGTATTCTTTCAAGACATCTTTGGCATCCAATGATTTTGCAAAATCAAGGGTATTTTCGAATCGCATAACAAATTTTTTATAAAGGTAAGGCTTGGGTTATTAAACAATGCGCATTTCAATAATGTGTTTCTTGAAACCAGCTTTTTCATAAGCCTTAATGGCTGGTAAATTGTCGTCATAAACAGTGAGCCTTATCTCTTTCAAGCCATTTGCATGACACCACTGTTTTAGAGATTGCACTATTTTTTGATTGATGCCATTGCCCCTATACCCTGGCAAGGTGTACATAAAACCCAAATAACCATAATGACTGTGATCTAAATATTGGCGTCCTTTTTTGGCCAATGCGTAGCCAGAGGCTACAATTTCATCGTTAACAACGGCAATCACCACTTTTACATCTTTAGCCTCAATAAATTGCCTGATATCGTAGTAACTGACTGGGTCTTCTTTGATTGTGGGGTCATATGGACGTTCAGCTGCTATAAGTGCCTGTTCAAAGTTTAAGAGTGTAGGTAAGTCATTCAGGGTTGCATCGCGAATTTCCAAATTTTCCATACTCCTAAAATAATCCATATTTAGCTAATTTTGCATAAACGAACTTATGCATTTTCTATCGAGTTTATTGGAGCAATATATTACTGAAAATTCAGAAGATGAACCTGCCCTACTTAGTTCCCTGACCAGAGAAACTCACTTAAAAATAGTGCAACCCCGAATGATAACAGGTCATTACCAAGGTCGTTTCTTGAGCCTGTTATCTAAGATAATTGCTCCAAATAATATACTGGAAATTGGCACTTACACGGGTTACTCGGCCATTTGTCTCGCTGACGGGTTGGCTTCTAATGGCACCTTGCACACTATTGAAATAAATGAAGAGCTTGTCGATATACAACATCGATATTTCAAACAAAGTGGTTATGAAAATCAAATAGTTCAACATATAGGTGATGCAATGGAAGTCATCCCTAAAATTAATATGGTATTTGATTTGGTGTTCATAGATGCTGAAAAAACAAATTATGATGCTTATTTTGAAGCGGTATTGACAAAAACCCGTGCGGGAAGCATCATTTTATCGGACAATGTACTTTGGTCAGGTAAGGTGATAGAACCATTACAAAAATCTGATAAGGCCACAAAAAGTTTACTGGACTATAACAAAAAGCTCAAGGAAGACAGCAGAGTTGAAACAATTATCCTTCCTATTCGGGACGGTCTGACTTTGAGTAGGGTGCTATAAAACGATTGAAGACCATAAAGCCCAGTAATCCACAAGTTGTTCCAACCAGGGCACCAGCAATAATATCCAATGGAAAGTGAACACCGACAAAAATACGGCTTAGGGAAAACAATAGCGGCCACACAAAAAAGAGCACGGCCCATTTCCACCTTTTGAACAAAAAAAGTACCACCAAAACTGTAATTGAAAATGAACTGGATGCGTGGCCTGAGAAAAAACTAAAATCCGTTGGTCGCTTCAAAATCCGTATTAGGCCATTCAAGGCCTCATTATTATTAGGCCTTAAACGTTGTACCACTTCTTTACTGACACTGGTTAGTATGGCCACAAAAAGCGCTAAGGCCAATACTGTGAGTACCATTTGAAAAGCTAGCTTTCTTTCAAACTTGATAAAGAAAAGGGCAATCATGAGCAGAAATAATGGAATCCAAGTAGTAAAGTGTGTAATTGTTGTCCAAAGCACATCATAATCATCAATGCCCAACGCATTTAGATAGATAAAAGTGTCGC
>JABDND010000165.1 GCA_013001145.1 Croceitalea sp.
CTACTATGGCGATCCCATGAAGTACAAGCAAATTTTTGCTGCGAACACCAACATCTTGAAAAATCCGGATATGATTCATCCCGATCAAGAATTGGTCATTCCAAATATCTAATCAATATTAAAGAACAAAAAAGGCGCCCAAACGGCGCCTTTTTTATTTACGGGTAATTATTCTTTGCGCATAATTGAACAGGCGTTCAAATTGCTCGTCCAAGCCCATGTCGCTATTGTCAAATACTATGGCATCGTCGGCTTTTTTTAAGGGCGACTCTTCGCGATGGGAATCAATATAATCACGTTCCTCTACGTTTTTAAGGACCTCGGCATAAGTTACTTTTTCACCCTTATCCAGTAATTCTTTATACCGTCTCTGCGCTCTAGTTTCTGGGGAGGCCGTCATGAATATCTTCATTTCGGCATTTGGAAATACGATGGTGCCTATATCGCGCCCGTCCATAACCATGCCTTTTTCACGCCCCATGTTCTGCTGCATTTGCACTAGTTCGTCTCTAACCTCTTTGATGATGGCGACCTTACTCACTTGCCGTGACACCTTCATCGTACGAATTTGATTCTCGACATTGACCTTGTTCAGGTACATATCGGATATACCTGTTTTCTCATTATGTTTAAACTTTAAATGAATATTGGGCAGGGCGGCAATTAAACCTAAAATATCGTTGTTCTCTTTTCCGAAGAATCCATTTTCTATGGCATAAAGGGTAACGGCCCTGTACATGGCGCCGGTATCGACATAAACATAACCCAAAGCTTTGGCCAATCTTTTGGCAATGGTACTCTTACCGGTGGAAGAATACCCATCAATGGCAATGGTTATTTTTTTCATTGCCTAAAAATAATGGAAATAGATCAAAAGGCTTGATTAAAACTTTTTTGCGTTTTTTACTTTTTGTTTGGTAACGGCGATATCAATCACTTGACTCATATCGGTCACATAATGAAAGGTAAGGCCTTTTAAATAATCACTCTTTATCTCCTCGATATCCCTTCGGTTATCTTCACATAAGATTATTTCTTTGATACGTGCCCTTTTGGCCGCCAGTATCTTTTCCTTGATTCCGCCTACGGGCAAAACCTTGCCCCTAAGGGTTATTTCACCGGTCATGGCCAAGCTCTTTTTCACCTTTCGCTGTGTAAACAACGAAACTAAGGAGGTCAACATGGTAATGCCCGCACTGGGTCCATCTTTGGGCGTTGCACCTTCAGGAACGTGTATGTGTACATTGTAACCTTCAAAAACCTCTGGTTGTATTCCAAATCGCTCGGCGTTGGATTTAATGTACTCCAAAGCAATAGTGGCAGATTCTTTCATGACTTTGCCCAAATTACCTGTTATGTTCAAAGTGCCTTTGCCTTTTGACAATATGGATTCTATAAATAGGATATCGCCCCCAACACTGGTCCAAGCAAGCCCTGTAACCACACCGGCGACATCATTGTTCTCATATTTGTCGCGTTCCAAACGAGCCGGACCCAATATTTTTTCTACATCCTCATTACTGACCTTAACATTGTAAGGTTCTTCAATGGCGATATTTTTGGCAGCATAGCGCACCATTTTGGCCAATTGTTTTTCGAGTCCGCGAACACCCGATTCTCTCGTGTAGCCTTCCACGATTTTCTCAAGTTGGCGTTTACCAATTTTAAGGTCTTTTGTCGCTAGGCCGTGTTCTTTCAATTGCTTGGGCAACAAGTGCCTTTTGGCAATCTCAACCTTTTCTTCAATGGTATAGCCCGTAACATTAATAATTTCCATTCTATCGCGCAGGGCTGGTTGAATAGTTGCTAAATTATTGGCCGTGGCAATGAACATAACTTTTGACAGGTCGTAACCCATTTCCAAGAAATTATCATAAAACTCACTGTTTTGTTCTGGGTCTAAAACTTCCAACATCGCTGATGAGGGGTCGCCTTGGTGGCTGGTCGAAAGTTTATCTATTTCATCCAAAATAAATACCGGGTTTGACGTACCGGCCTTTTTAACGCTTTGTATAATACGCCCTGGCATTGCCCCAATATAGGTCTTACGATGACCCCTAATCTCCGCTTCATCACGTAGTCCGCCCAAAGACATGCGTACATATTCACGGCCCAAGGCTTCGGCCACAGACTTGCCCAGAGAGGTTTTTCCAACACCAGGAGGTCCGTACAAGCACAATATGGGCGATTTCATATCGTTTCGAAGCTTCAATACTGCCAAATATTCTATGATTCGCTTTTTAACATCTTCAAGGCCATAGTGATCCCTATCCAATATTTTTTCTGCCCGCTTTAAATCAAACTTATCTTTTGAAAATTCGTTCCAAGGCAGATCAACAATTAGATCCAAATAATTCCTTTGAATGGAGTATTCGGCCACTTGAGGGTTCATACGCTGCATTTTGGCCAATTCTTTTTCAAAATGCTCTTTTACCTTTTTGCCCCACTTTTTCTTGCTGGCCTTATCGCGTAATTCGTCAACTTCTTCTTCATAAGACATGCCACCCAGTTCTTCTTGGATGGTCTTCATTTGCTGATGCAAAAAATATTCGCGCTGTTGCTGATCCATATCGTGGCGCACCTTGGACTGTATATCTTTTTTCAACTCCAATTTCTGAAGTTCCAAATTCATATATTTCAAGGTGGCTAAAGCACGTTCTTGCAAATCTGAAATATTAAGCAATTGCTGCTTTTCAGATACCCCCAAATTAAGGTTGGAAGAGACAAAATTGATTAAAAACGAATTGCTTTGAATATTCTTTATCGCAAAAGTTGCCTCACTGGGAATATTGGGGTTATCCTTAATAATTTTATAAGCAAGCTCCTTTATGGAGTCGATGATGGCCAAAAACTCTTTGTCATCTTTCTTGGGACGCGTTTCGCTGGCTTCACGAATGGTAGCTGTCATGTAAGGCTCTTCGGTGAGCACCTCGGCTATCTCAAATCGCTTTTTACCCTGAATAATAACCGTGGTATTGCCATCTGGCATTTGAAGTACACGCAATATACGAGCAACCGTTCCCAAGGTATTTATATCTGCTACAGATGGATCTTCTGTTTCTTCATTTTTTTGAGAAACCACTCCAATGGTTTTGCTGCCATTATTGGCTTCTTTGATCAAATTGATTGATTTGTCCCTGCCGGCGGTAATTGGAATAACCACCCCAGGAAACAATACGGTATTTCGCAACGGCAAAATGGCCAAGGTTTGAGGAAGCTGTTCGTTGTTCATTTCTTCCTCATCCTCAGGTGTCAATAAGGGTATTAACTCGGCGTCTTCATCGATATTTTGTAAAGACAAATTGTCAAAACTTGTGAATTTTACTTCTCCCATTTGTTCTATTTCGGTCAATCTGTCACTAACAGATTTCGATTTGCAATTTTTTTTATAAATACTAGACATTTAAAACCCTAAAAACAAGGTATTTAAATATGAATTAACATCACTTCAACCAATTAAACGCAATTGTTATGCCATGCTCACTTAAAAATTTAGAGCGTAAAGTGTAACAATTAGTAAATTTCCTTATCTATAATACAAACCATTCAACTTTTTGAGCCACCAAGATGAACATATTGACACCCTTTTACAATGGTGTCTCGAAGGTAAACAGAGCGCGCAGTTGGAAGTGTACAATCGATATTACAAGGCCATGTACAACACTGCTTTGCGAATTGTGAAGCATACTGCTGAAGCTGAGGATGTTATGCAAGAATCATTTTTAAATGCATTTATGAAATTGCAAACATTTAAAGGCGAGGTGACCTTCGGAGCATGGTTAAAGCGCATCGTTGTCAATAACAGTATTTATCATTACAGACGGCGGCAAAAAATCAACACCGCCAATTTGGATGATGTAATGTACAAGGTCGAAGATAATGATGGGGTTGATTTGGACCAGAGTGGTTATACAGAACTGAAGGCTCAAAAAGTGATGGAAACCATGAACAGTTTAAAAGACAATTACAGAGTTTCTTTGACCTTACATTTAATTGAAGGGTATGATTATGAAGAAATAGGTGAAATTATGAATATGAGCTATGCAAATTGTAGAACGACAATTTCAAGGGCCAAAGAAAGTTTAAGAAAAAAATTGACAGTAAATGTATAATAATGAAAAAGGACGGATTAGAAGAATTATTTGAACGATTGCATGATGACTTTGAGCTTCACGAACCAAGTGAAGGCCACCAGGCCAGGTTTTTACATAAACTGAAGCAATCAGAAAGAGTGGTTCAATTAAAGCAAAATAAGACCATATGGTGGCGACCCTTGGCCATAGCGGCATCAATCGCGCTAGTGTGTGTGCTGGGAGTGCAAATTTATAAGAGCCAGAATAGCATACAAGAACAAATCGTTGAAATAGCGCCAGAGGTATCTAAAACCGAATTCTACTTTGCAAGTCTTATTGAAGCACAAGTTGAACAACTCAAAAACGAAAAATCACCGGAAACGGCACAATTGGTTGATGATACTTTGAAACAATTGAAAAAACTTGAAAAGAATTATGAACAATTGGAGCGTGAACTGGTCCAAGGTGGCAACGGCGATTTACTGCTCAATGCCATGATCATCAATTTTCAAACAAGAATCGACTTATTACAAGAAGTATTGAACCATGTTGAATCTATTAAAACTTTAAAAAATAAAAATGATGAAAACTTTACTATTTAAATATATACGCCTGAGCCTTTTATTGGTTCCTTTTGCCTTACTGGCAAGTACCGGCGATGGTGGTGGTATGAACGGAAAATACACCAAAGAAAAAACAATCAACAAAGACTTTAATGTGAACGCCGATGCCCTGTTCAAAGTAAAAAACAGCTATGGCAATCTAAATATTAGCTCATGGAACGAAAATAGAGTGGTCATTGAGGTACAGATAAAGGCCAATGGCAATAATGAGCAAAAGGTATTGGACCGTCTTAATGAAATCGATGTGGATTTTGAGAACAGCAGCAGTGTAGTATCTGCCATAACCAGATTTGGAAAACGCGACAACAATTGGAGCTGGAATTGGGGCAAGAACAATAACATCAGCGTTCAAGTGAATTATACCATAAAATTACCCATAAAGAACAGTGTGCATTTAAACAATGACTATGGCAATATTTATCTTGACCGAATTGATGGCCATGCCAAAATAAACTGTGATTACGGGAAAATGGAAATTGGTGAATTGAGGGGGCGCAATAATGAGTTGCGTTTTGATTACACCTCACGGTCTTCTTTTGAATATATCAACAGTGCTGAGATTATTGCCGATTATTCCGGTTTTACAATTGAAAAGGCAGGCGATCTTACCGTGAAGGCAGATTATACCAATGCCGTAATCAATAAAATGGGCGATTTGAACTATACATCGGACTATGGCTCCATGGAGGTTGGTTCTCTTAACAGTGTGTCTGGAGTAGGCGATTATATAGGCATCAAGTTGGGTACAGTAAATGGCGATGTTAGTTTAACCTCAGATTATGGATCTATAAAAATTGCCGAAATGGCGGCAGGTGCGGGTGATGTTAGCATACGCTCAGATTATACTGGAGTGCGAGTGGGGTATCATCCAAACTACTATTTTGATTTTGAAATTACAACGGAATATGCCGGCGTAAGTGGTAAAGATGACCTTACCATCAACATCAGTAAAGAAAAGTCAAGCCAAAAATATTATAAGGGATACCACGGCAAAGAAAACTCTGGCAATTCGGTATCCATTACCAGTGATTATGGTGGAGTGACCTTGACCAAAAACTAAAAAACCAAAAAATTATATACGATCATGAAAAAAGTCTTAACACTCAGTTTTATCATTTTAACAATAACTTCTTCTTGTGCCCAATGGGGAAAGCGAATTAAAGGAAACGGTAAAGTTGTTACCGTTGAAAGATCAGTAGGCACTTATGATGCCGTGAGACTCGCAGGCTGGTTCGATGTTGATTTGGTGGCCGGAAAAGAGGGGGAAATAACCATCATGGGAGAAGAAAATCTCATTGAATACATAGAGACGGAGGTCAAAGATGGCAAATTGGTCATTAAAGTTGAAAAAGGTGTGAACCTGGTTTCATCGAATTGGAAATCGGGCATGCTTATTACCGTGCCTATTGAAAGTGTGAATGATGTATCCTTATCAGGTTCGGGCGATGTAGTGGGCAAAACCATGATAAAATCAGATGATTTTCAAACCAGCATATCGGGTTCGGGAGATATTAGTTTAGCCATAGAAGCAAAAAATATAAAGGCATCCATTTCTGGTTCTGGAGATATAGAGCTAACTGGAAAGACCACGGATTTAATTGTTTCGGTCTCGGGCTCAGGCGATGTTAAGGCCTATGACCTTGAAGCAGAATTTGTGGAAGCTTCTGTTTCTGGGTCGGCAGATATCACGGTAACCGCCAATCAATCCTTAAAAGCAAGAGTATCGGGCTCTGGAGATATTACTTATAAGGGAAATCCTAAAAAAATAGATACCAAAACCGGAGGTTCCGGTGATATTTCAAGTTATTGAACAATACTTCATCAATCAACAAACGAAGAAATCCCTGGTGCATGCGTCAGGGATTTTTTTATGAAAGCGGCGAAACAGCTATTCCTTTATAGCTTTCAATTCGTTCTCTATGGCTTCCTTTAAAGCCACAGAGAGGTTCTTCATAGCCTCTAAATTCCCTTTTAAAGAAGT
>JABDND010000174.1 GCA_013001145.1 Croceitalea sp.
AAGCATAATCAAGTTACAAATATTAAAAGTTGTATTTGTAAATCTCTTTAAAGCCCATTTGTTATATATACGACTTAAATACATAAAGATTAATTTATTAAAATCCATACTTAATGAAAGTAGGTATTATTCGTTAGGAGCAATTATACCCTAAATTAAATTCATATGTCTATCCATAATTGGTCAAAAAGAATTTTAATTGTTTACCTTCTATTTCTTTGCTCTTGTGGGAATTTTAAAATTATTAACAATACACCCACAAAAAACTCAAAGGCCGCACTTGACAAACCCTATGTGATTTTGATTTCACTAGATGGTTTTCGGTGGGATTATGTAGAGAAGTACAAGCCACCCCAATTAAGCAATTTTATTGATACGGGCGTAAAGGCCGAATCGCTGATACCATCGTTTCCTTCAAAGACCTTTCCCAACCATTATACCATTGCTACAGGTATGTACCCTGACAATCACGGTCTCTTGGGCAATTCATTCTACAGCACCCAAAAAAAACTCAAATACAGTATTGGCAACCGCGAAATGGTCGAAGACGGTACTTTTTATGGAGGATCCCCCATATGGGTACAAGCTGCGAAAGCTGGTATGGTTACCGCCAGTTATTTTTTCGTAGGCTCAGAAGCCGATATTCAGGGCATGCACCCCACCTATTACTTTAAATACAATGGAGCCACCAAAAATGAAACCCGTGTTGCCCAAGTATTGGACTGGCTTGCTATGCCCGCCAAAAAAAGACCTCACATGATCACCATGTACTTCTCAGATATGGACGATGTGGGACATCGGTTTTCACCCGATAATGATGCCCTTTTAGAACAAGCCCTAATGGACTTGGATGAACAATTGGGTGTTCTGTTCGAAGGCGTGGCAGCAACCGGGTTGCCCGTTAATATGCTGATTGTGTCCGATCATGGTATGGCGACCTTGGAAACCACCAACTTTATCGCTTTGGAAGATATCACCAACGACAGTTTGTTTTTGGCCACCAACAACGGGGCCTTGGTCAATATTTACCCAAGAGAAAACATTTCCACAGATACCGTTTTTCAATATTTAAAAGAAAAGGAAGCGAGTTTTAAAGTATATCCTACTGAATCTACCCCAGAATTTGAATATACACCCACAAACAAAGACTGGGGGCCCATTCAAGTCATCCCAGATATCGGTTATTACTTTAGTTCGCAAAAACGCATGGAGGCAGTTAGGAAGAACAACATCAAAATGGTTGGGGTACATGGTTATGATCCTAAATCAAAGGATATGCATGGTATTTTTTATGGCAAGGGACCGGCCTTCAAAAACGGGGCTGTTATACCCGCGGTAAAAAACATTCATATTTATCCCTTAATGTGCGAAATATTGGGCTTGCCCATTCCCGAAGATATTGATGGCAATCTACAACAAATGAAACCGCTGTTGGTGCATGTAGATGAGCAAAAATATTGAACATGAAAACGCTGTTTAAAATAAGTGTCGTCGCCAGTATTTTTTTGAGTTCTTGTATGCCACAAAAGGAGATAGCGGAAAAACCACCAACTATAACTTTCGAAAAAATCAAGTACTATGCCTTTCCTATGGCGGAAGAAGATAAGCCCATCAAATCAAGGTTGACCTACTATGATGAGACCGGTACACCACATCGCTGGATGGAATTGGACGCTGAGAATCGCATGGCAACAGATTACATTTATGAATATGATAGTGAGGGTGAACAAACCGGGGCACGCTACAGGGAAGATGGTGAAGCGGAGTTTTCCATTGAAAGAGTACATTATCTCAATGACAGCACCAAAGTTACTCAGTGGTTGGATTCGCTGGGAAAGGTCTATTATACCATGATCGATGATCTAAATACTGACAAAAAAACGAAAAGAGCCTCTTTTACGGGCGAAAATTTACATGGATACGACAGTACCTTTTACACCCAAGATGGGTTTGTAAAAAGAATATTCTTCACCAATACCAAGGGTAAAATTTTCAACGACAGACAATTTGTTTATGACAGTATCAATGAAAAGGGCGATTGGTTGGTACGTAAAAAAATTATGAATGATACTGTCAGCGAAATTCAAGTAAGAGAAGTTTATTACGACAACAGATACACTTCGGCAAATGGCAAGTACTATGAAGGGGTCATATCTACGGGAGAGCTTGCCGAAAACGTTTTTAATTTTACCAAGGATGAATCAGTACTATTTCTCACCAGAACCAATGATTGGACGATCCAATCGGGTTATATGGCGACGAAAAACAAGGGCCTTTTTACGATAACCTTTCCAATACCCATGTTGGATTCCATTTATAATGGCGCTATTTCGCCAGATGGAAATCAACTTATATATAGCATTAGGAATGCGCAAGTACTTATTATCAAGATACTTAAAAAAAAGGCCAATGGCTGGCGCCACAGTATCAATGTAACAGAACAAAAAGGGCTTCAAGGAGGTTATTTTTATTGGTTGAACGATACAGAGCTGTATTTTTATCACGATAAGAACAATGGTGACCTTGTTCAAGGAAGGTTGCAAGGTGAACGGCTAATCATAACAGATTCACTAAAAGAACTTAACACAAATTCTGCCACAGAATTCAGTCCATATGTAGACCAAGAGAAGCGCTATATTATTTTCACCCGCTATGAAGAAAGTAACCCTGCCAATCAAGGATTTTTTGTAAGCTACAACCGAGGTAATCTTCAGCAACCCCAATGGTCTGAGCCTACCAAATTGAACATGCTCCCCTACGGATGGAATGCCCGTATCATCAACAAGGGGTCGCAATTTTTATTTACGGACGGAGAAGATATTTACAGTTTGCCTTCCAAAATGTTGAAATTGGCCTTAAAGCAATAATTTTTTAGATTTAATTCTGTGGTTTAAAAAAGGCACGACTTTTGACACATTCGATGTTGAATCCAGTCCTTAAGAATAGCTTCTCTATTTTTTGGTAGGCTTTTGAAACTATTTAGATGATAAAATATGTTATAACATTCTTCTTTGCTTTAGGGATAATAGGGCTACAACCTACAACTACCCACGAAACAAGGCCTCAAGCCACCTATAATTTCATCATCCATAGCATTACCGCGGACCTCCCCGCGGGTACTGCCGAATTTAGGGCAACTTATGGGGTGGGATTTGTTGTTGAAAATTGCGTTGTTGATCCCATCTCCTTTCAGCGCGCTACGGATAACAATCAAATGATAGCTTTGTATTTGGATGAACGTTTTGGTGATATTTGGTGGGCCGATTTGCCCGTGAAACCCTTTGGACTGTAAACCTCGCTCATTTTTAATCGAGGAAAGCACCTGCGCTACATTTGCTGGAAAAGAACTTGGCCAATTAGCACAACGCTTTAACTTTTTGGTTTATATTGGAGGGTATCTTTCTCTTGTAAGGTATATTATCAAACCATTCAACAAATACATTTACCATGAACATCAACCAAAACAACTGGACTAAAGAAGAATTGAACATTTACATCTTCTTGCTTTGCGCCGAGGCCGATTCCATTATTACGGCGGAAGAAATAGATTTGATTAAAGTCAAATATGACCCCCAGGTATTTGATAGAATTTACGAGGAATTCAAGAAAGATTCAGAAGATGAAGGCCTGGACAAGGTTGAACGCAGTATTCATTCGCACGATTACTCCGACCTTGAACTGGACAAGATAAAAGAAGAAATGTATAAGATATTCTTGACCGATAATAAATTAAACATAAAAGAAAGTAACCTAAAACGTATACTGGACAATATTCTCTATTAAAGGCGTGAGCAAAGTACCAATGCCCTTCAATCAAAAAGGGGGATAAAATGTATGGGCAATTACCAGACCGTTAAATAATTTTCAAAAAAAAACGCATTCTCAAGAATTTAACAGTACCTTTGCAGCTCAATTAATTATTATTTTTATTATTATGAGTAAAGGAACAGTAAAATTCTTCAACGATTCAAAGGGCTACGGCTTTATTACTGAAGAAGGTTCAAACACAGATCACTTTGTACACATTTCAGGCTTAATTGATGAAATCCGCGAAGGTGACGCAGTAGAATTCGAACTACAGCAAGGTAAAAAAGGATTGAACGCCGTAAATGTACAAGTAGTAGACTAAGGTAAACAGCACACTTTTTTATAAAACAAGCCCCCACTAATTTAGTAGGGGCTTTTTGTTTACTTTTGCTGAACCAAACAAACAACCACATTTAATTTTAAACCGATATAAAAACAAACCCCAGTTCCCTCCCAGCAAAATAAATAACCATTATGCTCATATTCTTTGGGATTCTTTTGATACTAATTGTAATAAATTTAGTGCTTCTGTTAATAAGTGTTAAAGGCATTAAAAAATAAGTAGGGTTTTTCTTCGTTATTTTGTTATAGAATAAAGCAATTTGTTCTCTAAATAACAACCACAGTCAAAATGAATGCATTTTTTACCACATTACTTTTATTGGTAGCAATCAATTTATTTCTATTGCTACTTAGCGTAAACAGATCTAAATAAAAAAGCTTCCTTAATAGGAAGCTTTTTTTATTTCTTTGAAATGTCCAACTTCAAGGCATTGGCATTTATGACACCTTCATCAGTTCCACATCAAAAACAAGCGTAGCATCAGGAGGTATAACCCCTCCCGCACCAGCACTGCCATAAGCTAAATGTGATGGGATTACAAATCTTGCCTTATCACCCTCTTTCAATAGTGCTATACCTTCATCCCAACCAGAGATGACCTGGCCCACGCCCAATTTAAAATCAATGGGTTCATTTCTTTTGAAAGAAGAATCAAATACTTGACCGTTGGTCAAGCTGCCCTCATAGTGAACAGAAACCATTTGTCCGCTTTCGGCCTTTTTGCCAGATCCTTTTTGAATCATTTTATAGCGTAGACCGGAAGGCGTTTTATCAAAGCCAGCAGCCAATTTTTCCATTTCGGCCTCTGCCCTTGCCTTTTCTTCGGCAAGGCGTTTTTCACGAGATCCTTCGAAAGTTCTGAAGGCTTCAATGGCGTTCCATTTTTCAGCTTTAGCTCCAACACGAACAATTTCCAAGCTTTCAATAACATCGCCTTGGGCAGTGGCATCCACCACTTCTTGGCCGTGTTCTACATGACCAAATACGGTATGCTTGTTATCCAACCATGGTGTTGCTATATGCGTGATAAAAAATTGACTGCCGTTGGTGCCCGGGCCTGCATTTGCCATGGAAAGTATCCCCGGCCCTTCATGGGTAAGGTCTGCATGAAATTCGTCATCAAAATTATAGCCTGGGTCGCCGGTTCCCGTACCTTGCGGGCAGCCCCCTTGTATCATAAAATCAGGAATTACCCTATGAAATTTAAGTCCGTCATAGTAAGGCTTCCCCTGTGGTTTGGCCTTATTTTCCATATTTCCTTCGGCCAAGGCCACAAAATTACCCACCGTTCCCGGCGTTTTGTCATGGGTCAATTTGACCAATATTTCACCTTTGCTTGTGTTGAATTTTGCGTAGATTCCGTCTTGCATTGCGTTATAATTAAAGTCTTTTGAAATTTGTTTAAAGGTGCAAAATTAACCCTTTATTTTTTGCTGAGGTACCACACCATACTTATCTATTAAATAGACCAGGCTGGCCATGGTGGCAGCCCCAAGTTCCAGCTCCCGTTTGTTTACATGTTCAAAGGTGTCGTTCGCGGCGTGGTGGTGATCAAAGTACCTTTGTGAATCGGGCCTTAAACCTGCAAGGAGCAAGCCCTGATCTTTCAATGGGCCAATGTCGGCACCACTACCACCCCTAACAAATTGATGAATCAAATAGGGTTCAAAAAGGGTCTTCCATTTTGAAACCATAGTCCAATTGGCATCGTCGCAATCAAATGAAAACCCTCTGGGCGTAAACCCACCGGCATCACTTTCAAGGGCAAATACATGATTTTCATTTTTCTGTCTGGCCACTTCGGCATATCTGTTTCCTCCACGCAGTCCGTTCTCCTCATTCATGAACAAAACGACCCGTAAGGTGCGTTGGGGCTTGTAGCCACTGGCTTTGATCAATCGTAGTACATCCATACTTTGAACCACTCCAGCACCATCGTCATGGGAACCGTCGCCAAGATCCCAAGAATCTAGATGGCCACCAACGACCATAATCTCACTGGGATAAGTAGTTCCCCGTATTTCAGCTATGACATTATAAGATTCAACATCTTCATATTGCTTACAATTTTGTTTGAAATAGAAGGTCACCTCTGGATTCAATTGAAGTGTGGTGCTCAATAATTCGGCCCCATTGGTGCTGATTGCTGCAGCGGGTATTCGTTGATTTACCGGGGTATCACCATACCCCATGGAACCTGTATGGGGATAATCGTCCAAACGCAGGTTCATAGAACGCACAATGACCCCTAGGGCTCCGTACTTGGCGGCTTCTGCCGCACCAGAGTATCGCTGATCTACACAGCCCGAATAAGACTGAAAAGTGTTGATCAAGGTAGGGTCCATAGGGCGATTAAAGAATACTATTTTGCCCTTAATTTTTTCTTGGCCCAGAAGTTCCAAATCTTCGATTCCATTTACCTCGACCACATTGGCCTTGATACCGCTTGAAGGTGTGGCAACCGAACCGCCCAAGGCTGTTATGGGCACATTGGTGGTAATTCCCGGACGGGTTTCTATATAGGCAAACTCTGGCGTGCCACGTACCCATTTGGGCACCATGACAGGCTGCAGCCAAACACGGTCAAGACCCATTGAGTCCAATTGGGTTCGGGTATAATCAACCGCTTGTTGGGCCTGAACAGACCCTGAAAGCCGGCCACCTATTTGATTGGACAGATAATTGAGCCAATCGTAGGCCTTACCTTCTGTCAATGCCATATCGTAAATGGCCCGTATCTGTTTTTCGTCTGTTTGTTGGGAAGTCAATGTGGTTGCACAAAAAAGGGTCAACCAAAGGAAGTTTTTCATTCTTTTTCTTTTTCCAGTTGTTGTTTGAAGATTTCTAAATTAGCCTTTATTTCTTCATCAAGTTCTGGTTCCTTCACATCTTTATGTTTTTTTAACGATTCCAATAAGATGGAGGCAACGATCAAACGTGCCGCTTTCTTATTGTCGGCCGGTACAATATACCATGGGGCATGCGGTTTAGAGGTTTTATTTATGGCCTCTTCATAACAAGCCTGGTATTCGTCCCATAGTTTACGCTCCTTAAGATCCCCTGGCGAAAACTTCCAGTTTTTTTGTCTTAAGCGCAGCCTGCGCAACAGGCGTAGGCGTTGTTCTTCTTTGGACAGATGCAAGAAGAATTTAAAGATCAGGGTTCCATTCTCTGCCAAATGACGCTCAAAATCATTGATCTGTCTATATCGCCTTTCCCAAAAAGCAGCATCAATATCATCAACACTATCAACTCCTGGAATATTCTCATTCATAATATAATGGGGATGCACCTTGGTCACCAATACATTTTCGTAATGGGTTCGGTTAAAGACGCTGAATTTACCACGCTCCGGTAAGGCTATATAATGTCGCCATAAATAATCGTGGCCCAGTTCCAATTCGGTGGGCACTTTAAAACTATGCACTTCCACTCCCCTTGCATTAAGCTCCTTGAATACTTCACGAATCAAACTATCCTTGCCTGCAGTATCCATCCCCTGTAAACAGACGAGTACTCCATATTTGCCGTGTGCATAAAGCTTGTCTTGAAATTTGGCCAATTCATTGCTGACAACCTTCAAATATTTGCGCAGCATTTGATTTTTGGCGCCTAGGTCATTATAGGTATCAACATCATCTAGTTGAACCGGTTTTTTAACCTTAAAAGAATCTATATCCAATTTATCCATGGTGAAAATATAAGCAATTTTTTCAAGTATCTTTTGTTGGAATATAGGGACGTTTACTCAACAAATTCAGGTAATTACGCTTTTTATGGCTTAAAAAAAGCAGTTGACCGAGGTAATTTTTACCTCGTCATGTTGTGACTTAATTTTATAAGTCCAATTCTTCTCAACTATGAAGCCATATCGCAGAATCGTATTTAGGACCTTAACCATCATAGGTCTGCTCATTCTCTGGGTTATGTCTTCTTTTGCGACTTACAATGCCTGTGTATTTGCAAATACCAATACGGAATACATAAAAAACCAAACACAGTTGGCCCTTAAGGCCGAAGATTTGAAAATGGTGCGTTATTTTGCCTATAAGGCCCTCAACAATGTGGCGCAGGCCAAAACCAACTATAAAGAATGTGGCTGTGAAAAAGCGATCAAATTCATTGACATCGCCAAAAAAAACCTCAGGGACGCCACCCATGCCGAAAACATAGCCGATGCCCAACCCTATTTGGAAGCTGCCAAAAAGAGCATTATAAAAAGTATTACGGTCATCAAGGCATTTGAAGCTGAACTCGAAGGGGTATATGACGATAATATATTGGTTTTAAACACCAAAGAAGTTCTTAAAGAACAAGGAGGCGTACTAGTGCCCCCAGGTAAAAAATTGGAAGACTCCATTAACGAAAGCCTATCAACATTTGAAAAATCATTGAAGATGGTGGTTTCACATGTTGATTGTACCGATGCATTCTCGTTTATTTCAAGAATACACGAAAAAACAAAACGGGAACTTAAGAATGAAACACTTACCGATGCCAAAATTTATTACCACCACCGAATAAAAGATATCACCTATAATGCCCTCTTGCAGTTGGACGGTTGCCCTATTGACTGATTACTTACTGGCGAAGAGTTTTACATCTTGTTCGGTGACCTCTTTATCCCCCAAAATAATAAGCCGTTCCACTACATTTCTTAGCTCACGAACATTACCGGTCCAATCATACCCTTTTAACAATTCAATTGCTTTTTTGGTAAATATTTTAGTAGGCATTCCTTGTTCCGAAGAAATTTGTTGGGCAAAATGTTCAATAAGCATGGGAATATCATCTCGGCGCTCATTCAATGCTGGTACCTGAATCAATATTACTGCCAAACGATGATAAAGGTCTTCACGAAAATTACCATCCGCTATTTCTTTCTTGAGGTCTTTGTTGGTTGCGGCAATTACGCGAACATCAACTTTAATGTCCTTATCGCTACCCACCCTTGAAATTTTATTTTCTTGTAGTGCCCGCAGTACTTTAGCTTGGGCAGAAAGGCTCATATCGCCGATTTCATCTAAAAATATGGTTCCCTTATTCGCGGTTTCAAATTTGCCTGCCCGGTCCTTTACTGCCGACGTAAACGCTCCTTTAACATGACCAAAAAGCTCACTTTCAATCAATTCTGAAGGAATAGCGGCGCAGTTGACCTCAATAAACGGGTTACCTGATCGTTGGCTTTTTTGATGCAGCCAATGGGCGACCAATTCTTTACCAGTACCATTGGAACCAGTGATTAAAACACGAGCATCGGTAGGTGCCACCTTTTCAATCATATCCTTAATGGCCTCGATTTCTGAGCTATTGCCGACCATTTCAAAGTTTTTACTAACCTTTTTCTTGAGAATTTTATTCTCCACCACCAATTCTTTACGATCCAGGGCGTTGCGCACGGTAGTCAATAAACGGTTTAAATCTGGTGGTTTGGATATATAGTCAAACGCGCCCATACGCATGGTATTCACGGCTGTGTCAAGGTCACCGTGCCCCGAAATCATAATAAAGGGAATCTCGGGTTTAATTTTACGGGCGGCTTCCAATACTTCTACTCCATCCATTTTGGGCATTTTAATATCACACAGTACCAGATCAAAATCATCCTTCTTGATGACTTCAATACCCTTTAAGCCATCTTCGGCCTCTTCTACCTCATAGGCTTCGTTTTCTTCGCTCAAGATTTTTGCCAAAACCCTTCTAATGGCGGCTTCGTCTTCTATGATAAGTATTTTAGACATAAATGTTTTCTTTAAAAAAGTGATATTTTAAATCCACTCCTAATATAAATATTGGCTTCGTTATTTAACAAAAGTACACGGTCTCTTTTGTCATTTCGTAAAATGCCCTCTTGAATAAAGGAACGGCCTGCCAGCATATACACCGAGGCGTTTTTAGTAAAATTATATTGATATCCAAATGCACCTATCATTGCGGAAAGTGAAATTTTGGAGCCCAATCCGCCATCATCCAAAATAATATCATCTTGTATGTTGATGAAATAACCATCCAATAATAGTGCCATTTGTAAAGTGTGCTTATTTGTAGGATGATATTTAAAACTCATTTTGGGTATGCCGAGGGTATAGGACCAATTTGGATGAAAACGCTTGTAATAGCTCACCAAGGGCAACGGCACGGGCAATCCGGTAGTACTGTTGAATGTAAGACCGAGAATAATTCGGAACGGTTTATCAACATCTTTGACTTCTTTCCAAAGCGTCGCTGTTGCATTGAAAAAAAAGTCTTGCGTAATAATCCCATTGGTAAAATTGGAAGCCAATCGTGGTGTTAGAATGGTAATCAATCGCCAGTTTTCATTCCATTTGGTGATATAACCCAAATTGAAATCAATAATCTGTAATTTTTCAACGATGGCC
>JABDND010000179.1 GCA_013001145.1 Croceitalea sp.
TAAATGCCCTGTTCATACACCTCAGATTCGGTTTCAATGTCATAAAGCTCCATATTTTCAGAAGCCTCCAAAAAAGCTTTGGGCCCTTTATCGGCCCCTTTGCCCCAGGTACTTGTGCCGTCATAGGGCACAGGGATCAATACAATCTTTGATTTGTCAAGTTGGGCAAACTCATCGGGAATCCCCGCATAATTCGAATTGTTCATAACCTAATATTTGCAGCATTTGGGCCGCTGTCTGTTGTTCTTTAAAAATTTTCGTTGTTATATTTCCCGCAGCGTCTTTTTGAATGAGCACGTGCTTGGGATGTGGTATCAAGCAATGTTGCAGACCGCCAAAACCACCAATGGTCTCTTGGTATGCGCCTGTATTAAAAAAGCCAATGTATAGGGGTTTGTCTTTTTTGAACTTGGGCAAATAGATGGCGTTCATATTCTGCTCGCTATTGTAATAATCATCGCTGTCGCAGGTAAGCCCCCCTAAAAGCACCCTTTCATACTCTTCGTCCCATCTGTTTATGGGCAACATGATGAACCGCTTGTTGATCGCCCAAGAATCGGGCAGGGTGGTGATGAACGACGAATCGATCATGTTCCACTTTTCACGGTCGTTCTGTTGTTTTTGGTAAAGTACTTGATAGATGGCTCCCCCGCTCTCACCCACCGTAAAGCTGCCGAACTCCGTAAAAATATGTGGTACGGGCACCTCGGCCTCTTCGCAGGCCGCTTTTATTTGAAAGACGATCTCATGGATCATGTACTCGTAATCAAATTCAAAGGCCAAAGAGTTTTTAATGGGAAAACCACCACCTATGTTTAGGCTGTCCAACGAGGGGCACACTTTTTTAAGCCGTATATATACTTTTAGGCATTTGAGCAGCTCGTTCCAATAATAGGCATTGTCGCGAATACCGGTATTGATGAAAAAATGGAGCATTTTGAGCTCAACCTGTTCGTTGTTCTTTACTTGCTGCTCATAAAAGGGCACAATATTCTTGTAGCCAATACCCAGTCTTGAGGTGTAAAACTCAAATTTGGGCTCTTCTTCCGAGGCGATGCGGATACCTATTTTAAAGGGCCTTGAAATACCTTCGGTGAGCAGATCGAGCTCCTCATAATTATCGATGATGGGAATGCAGTTTTCATGGCCATCATTGATAAGGCGCGTAATGTTCTCCACATATTTTTCGCGCTTGAAACCATTACAGATAACATAGGTATCTTTCTCGATTTTACCCATGGCCTTCAGGTTTTCGACAATATTGATGTCAAAGGCCGAAGAGGTTTCAATATGGATATCATTTTTAAGGGCCTCATCAAGCACATGTTGAAAGTGGGCGCTTTTGGTACAATAGCAATAATTGTAGGTGCCTTTGTAATCAAGCTCTTCCATGGCTTTTGAGAACCACTTTTTGGCACGTTGAATATTTTCTGAGATTTTGGGCAAGTACGTGAATTTGAGCGGCGATCCGTATTGCTCCACCAGTGGCATCAAGGGCACGTTGTGAAATTTTAATTCGGGGCCATCGAGTTTGAATTCCGCTTGCGGAAAATCATAGGTTTGATCGATTAGATCAATATATTTTGTGTTCATGTTTTAAAGGTAAATAAGCAAAGAATTAATTTGATAAAGTCACTGTAAAAGTTGTGCGCGCAATCAGACCAATATTTGCTTTTCGGTAGTGGGCATAAAGAAAAAGGGGTGTTGGCTACCCACAATGGAAGACAATAAGACGGAAGCTAGCTTTAATTTTTGGTTGCCCAGTCTAAGGGCTGTCTTGGCGATTGACTTCCTCACTGCCGTAGACCCAAATAAATAAACATGTTTCAATAGTTCAGCTAAAAGCGGTGCAAATGAAATCAAAAAAACAACACCAACAACTTTTTTCAAAAATAATTTTTTTACCCTTCAATATCCGACTTGCCACCCGTTTTTTTAAGGAGTTTAATATGGGTGATTTCTATGGCTTTATCAATGGGTTTGAGCATATCGTACATGTTCAAGGCGACGATGCTCGCCCCGTGCATGGCCTCTACCTCTACGCCGGTTTTGTAAAAGGTCTTTACGGTCACCTGCACCTTTATCTGCAACCCCTCTATGGTATAGTCAATGGCCGCAAACTCTATGGGCAGCGGGTGACAATCGGGCAGTAGGTCGGCGGTCTTTTTGATCCCCAAAAAGCCGGCCGCCCTGCTCATCGCAAATACATCGCCTTTGGGCACCTGCTTGGTAATGATGGCATCAATGGTCTTTTGTGAACCCACCTTGACAATGGCCTGGGCAATGGCGGTTCTATGGGTGTTGTTTTTTTGTGTAATGTCGACCATAATTCACGAATTTACCTTCCATTGGTACGTATCATCTTGAAACAGCTCTTTACCGAATACGGGTACCTGGCTTTTAATTGCTTCAACCACATGGTGCAGGGCATCAAAAACCTCTTTACGGTGAGGGGACGATACAAAAACGAAAAGGCAAATTTCGCCTGTGGCCACTTTGCCCAAACTATGGTAAATATGCATACAGCTCAGGTCGAATTTTTTAAAGGTGGCCTCCCGTATTTCATGAAACTTGAGGTTGGCCATTTCTTCATAGGCGGTATACTCAATGGCCGCAACGGTTTTGCCGTCAATGGTATCGGCACGAACCTGGCCCAAAAAAATATCGTGCGCACCTATTTGTGTTTTAGACTGGTGTTTGGCTATGGAATTTGCGATAAATTGGGGGGTGATGGCCCCTGGTACAAATACATTTTTAATGCTCCCCTTCATGGATAAGATTTTAGTCTAAGGTAAGGAAGATTTGAAAAACGCAAAATAGAGGTGTTGCGCTACTTGGTATTTTCAAAACCATCAAAAATGCCTTAGTTTAGTGGTACGCACATAAAAGATATATCAGTAATAGTACTGATAGCCATACGTTGTGTAGAATTTGAGGATTATGTTGATTAAGGATAAAAATCTAATTATGAGGCTAAATAAATCTATAGTAT
>JABDND010000198.1 GCA_013001145.1 Croceitalea sp.
AACATAGTCCAAAGGGTTTACTGGTTTGCCTTTTATCCAAAGTTCAAAATGCAGATGTGGCCCAGTTGTCAATTCTCCTGTATTTCCCACCGATGCCACCACCTCGCCTGCCTTAACCACATCACCCTGTACTTTGCTCAACGAACCATTGTGTTTGTAGGCCGTGATGATATCGTCTTTATGTTCAATGATGATCACATAACCCGTGCTTGAAGTCCATTCTGAAAATAATACCGTGCCATCGGCCACTGCCTTTACGGGTGTGTCTTGGGGCGCTACAACATCAATCGCAAAATGCTTTTTGGATGGGTCGTATTCCTGCGATATGCTACCAGATACCGGTGAAAAAAGAATTTGCCCCAAATCGGTCACATTTCTTTCAAACAGATTGTATTTATCTTCCAGTTCCACCTGCTGGCGCAACTTTAGATCTTCTTGAATGGGATTGAGATTAATATTGGACGGGTCCAATTTAAACCGTTCAAAAAGTGAATCACGATTGATCTCATTATTTTCAATGTCGCCACGAAGAACCATGCGCACATTTTCTAAATACCGATTGGTATATACTAAAACCGCCACCAAAGAGTCTGTTTTATAGGTAAGCTCGGTGGCCTGTCTTTTAAGTTGTGTTGATGAATACCCAGGTATATATTCACGTAAAGGGGTAAATGCGATGAGAAGGGTGGTTAAGCCAATCAACACAAATATCACCAAGGTCCCAGTGATGAATACATTAAGTCGGCTCAATTTAAATGAAATCTTTTCTTCAAACGTGCTTTCATTAAGTATGACCAGGCGATACTTGTGCAAAAGCTTTTTTTTGATTTCCTTTCTTTTCTTTTTGGTCTTCGCCATAATGAACAAAGATAATCTTAGATTTTAATATGGGCATGGCTTGCCCTAAATTGTTAAACTTTTTATGGTTCTTAAATATAGATGGTAACTTCGGCAATTATTATTTGGTCCGCTACGTTGTATTTGATTGAAGGCTATTTACTTTTTTAGTATTTTTACAAACTTAAAGCTATTGTTATGATAACCTCATTATACTTTTTTATCGGAATGATTGGACCTTGGCAAATTGTGCTCGTCGTATTGATTGTACTATTACTTTTTGGAGGTAAAAAAATTCCAGAATTGATGCGTGGTTTGGGCAGCGGTATCAAAGAATTCAAAGATGCTTCCAAAGAAGAGGAAAAATTGGAAGACAAAAAGGATTCTTAAATATTTTTACCCTCTCTAATATTCATTTTATACTCTTATTTTTAAAGGGTTCATCGACCAAGAACCACTCTATTTCATTGTTCACTCCGTAAATTTTCGGTTTCACAACAAAAAATAATCCATTTGTACCTTAAGGTTTAAATTCGTCGTTAAAGTGTATTATCGCAAATATTGTGATGCACATTAATGCTGGGTTGTCAATATGTATAGGGCAGCCATAAATTTGACCGAAAACGGTTATGAAGAAATTAATTTTAATTGTTGCATTATTCTCCTTTTGTGGCCTTTCTGCGCAAACTGTGAGTTTATTGGAATTTGATGACTCAAAGGATGATGCAGCCTCCCAAGTCAAACCTGCCGAGCTAAACAAAAAGGCTGCTGGGGAGCTTACGCCCCTTTCTGGCAAAAAGTTATCCCAATTACAACAAAAGGCCCTTAATAATAGATTATTGAAAAAAGCCGATCAGTACTTTGACAAAATGTGGTACTCAGAAGCGGCACAGTTATATGACATGGCCTTAAAGGACGATGTCAGAAACCTTTCAATGAATCTACTACAACGTGCGGGTGATGCCCACTACTTTAACTCAAATATGGAAAAGGCATACTTTTGGTATGACAAAATGTATGACCTATACAAGAATGAGATTTCCGATGCCAACTTCTTCAAATATACCCACACCCTTAAAGGTACGGGCAGGTTTAATAGAGCAAGAAGATTGTTGCGTCTTTTCAATAAAAAGAAAAATGATATTGAACCACTCGATACACAGGAGCAACTAACCAACCACAATAACGAAATCATTGGAAAAAACTTTGAAATCAAAAATTTGGATATCAATACGCCATATTCAGACTTTTCACCAATGTTTTTAAATGACAACAAATTGGTTTTTGCCTCTTCAAAAGATTCCTCTTATTTAAATACCAGAAGGTTTAAGTGGAACAACCAACCCTTTTTAGATCTTTATGTTGGCGAAGTGGGCAGTTCAGAAGAAAAATTGAACAAGGTTCAAAAACTTTCAAAAAACATCAATACCAAATACCACGAAGCGGCGGTTACTTTTTCACCCGATAACAATACCATGTATTTTACAAGAAACAATTATGGTAAAAAATTGAAGCGAGATAAAAATGGTGTTAACCATTTAAAGTTATACATGTCGAAAAAAGTGAACGATGAATGGTCAGAAGCATTGGAATTGCCTTTTAATAGCGAAAGTTATTCTACTGGGCACCCTGCAATGAGCCCTGATGGCAAAAAATTATTCTTCGTGTCTGATAAACCAGGTGGTTTTGGTGGTACTGATATCTACGTGGTTGATGTTTTGGAGAACGGTAAGTTTTCAAGGCCTCGTAATCTTGGGCGTGGTATTAACACGGCACAAAGGGAAATGTTTCCATTTGTCACCAAAGATATGCTCTACTTTTCATCAGACAGGGCATTTGGCTTGGGTGGCTTGGATATCTATAAAGCCCCATTTGTTGACAATATGTTCCAGGTTGCCGTAAATGTAGGCCAGCCCATTAATAGCAACAGGGACGATTTTTCATATGTGATCAATGAGGAGACCCAGAAAGGTTATTTTGCCTCGAACAGAAGCGGTGGCAAGGGGGATGATGACATTTATTCGTTTAAAAAGCTCATTGTTGATAATGTAAATGACACGGCCGTAATCGTGGGCGTGGTCAAAGAATATGTCACCGGTGATGTAATGCCCAATGCTTTGGTTGCTTTGGTCGACGAAAACAACAATAAGCTAAAAGAGGCCAAAACCCGTGAAGACGGTAGTTTTGTCTTTGAGGACGTAGCAAACAACACCACCTATACCATTACGACCAATAATAAAGAATATTTAGAGAACATACAGACCGTAAATCTTGATGGTGAAAACAAAATTGATATTAACGTGGTATTGAAGCGTCTTGATGAAATGATCGTTGAGGTCGATGGTGTCAAAAAACTAAAAAGCGATATTATCCATTTTGATTTTGATAAGGACAATATTCGCGAAGATGCTTCAGAAGAACTGGACAAATTAGTTGAAGTCTGGAGCCGTTATCCGAGTATGATCATTAAAATAGAATCGCATACAGATGCTCGCGGACCAAAAGCTTACAACAAGTATTTATCTCAAAAAAGAGCCGATTCAACAAAGGAATATTTATTGTCTAAGGGCATAGATGAGTCGTTAATTGAAAGTGCCGTGGGCTATGGAGAAGATCGCCCGGTCAATGACTGTGTCGATGGTGTGAATTGCCCAAGAGATAAACATGAAGAAAACAGACGGGCCGAGTTTATCATAGTAAAACTATAAACCTAACTAACCCCAAAAAAAGCCCAGAGCAAATGTTCTGGGCTTTTTTTATAGGTTTTTATCAAAGGAGATGGTTTTTAAAATCGCTTCGAGCTCGAACATATAATCCCGTTTTTGGGTTGCCGGGGCGAAGGTAAATCCTTCAATTACAAGTTTTCTATTGTTCTCGGTGTCGTTAATGATGTATGTTAAAAACGGTCCGGCCATAGGATATCCGCTAATTTCCCATATACCTCTTACCTCAGCTGCTTTTTTGCCTGCAATCTCGGCAGGGAACACATAGGGCGCAAAAGCCTTCTCTGTAATCATGTAGGTGGTTTTCCCTGGTACATCTGGACCAGGTATGTATACTTTGCCAATTGAATCGCGCATTTTGACTATATCACGCACAAAGGTAGAATCGGTATCAAAACTGTCCATGGGCATAGTGTAGGCAATAATGTTCATATTGCCCTTGGGTATTTGACGATCGATCCAAACAAAATTTGGGTCGGTTTTGCCAACTCGATAAGCAGATGGAATTGTCATGGTCACACCAAACTCGTTTTGAAGGGCGTTTTCTTTGCTGCTCGATCTGGTAAATCTTTTTTGTGCCTCACTGATTTCAACGTCTTTAAAGGCTTCGATGGCCTCCGGTGCGACGGCGCCAAGATTGGTGACCAACTCTTGATTATTGGTGCCCTTTACCACTGCCACACGTTGAGGCAGGGCATAGACGTTCTTTTTCACATGCCCAATGGAAATACTGTCTTGTTGAACAAATAGTACAGATCGTGAATTGGTTACACCACCTTTAAATACCTGAGGTGGGATTTGGGTTATGGTAAAAATGGGTTCGTCCCACGGAAGACCTAGAGATCTGGTAGCGAATAATTCTCTAACCTTATCCCCAACCGAGCCTTGCCAAAGTTCATTGTCCATAACCACCATCAACGAATTGATACCCCCGGTTGACGGAGGCAGAAATTTTTTGGCTTTTGATGAGTTTTTGCAAGAAAACAGTAAGAGGATAATACAAACTAATAATGCCCCAATCTTTCGCATGACCATTTAAATTTATGAAGAACAATTACAGAGTTTAAGTTTTGTTCCCGGTTTTATTTTATTACCACTAATACCGTTCCATTCTCTTAAATTTTCGATGGAAACTCCAGGATATTTTCTTGATATGGTCCAAAGGGAGTCCCCAGACTGCACTGTGTGTGTTTTGGCGCCAGCGACAGCTGTGGTTGTTTTTGTAGATGTTGTGGTGATTTTAGCCGTTGTTTTTGCTGGTGTATAAGGCTTTCGTGGGTAAATGGTTAATCGTTGACCTATTCGAAGGTTGTTGCTGGCAAGGCCGTTCCAGCGTTTAATTTGACTTATTCCAACTCCATATCTAGCAGCTATTTTGCCCAAATAATCTCCACTTCTTACTTTGTACCTAATGCGCTCGTTATTTTCTGCTAATTGGGGCAACGGCTTCTCATTGGTCGTTATCGCTTCTTTCGCGAATGCATAAATCTGTTCTTCGTTGTTCACAAACTTGCCCAAATGCTGTAAGGGCAAACGCAAAGCGTAATCCTTGCCAGGCACATAAGGTATAATATTGAGCTTATAGGAAGGATTCAGTACTTTTAACTCTTCTACAGATATGTCAACCATATTTGATATCTGATCAAATGTAATCAGGCTTTTTATGTGTACTGTGTCGGTTTCAAAATAAGCCCTTGGGGCATTAATTTTCTGAAGTCCATGTTCTTCGGCATATTCAAAAATGTACATCGTGGCCAAAAATGCAGGTACATAGCCCGCGGTTTCACGTGGAAGATTTCTTCTTATGTTCCAGTAATTTTTATACCCTCCAGACCTTCGAATCGCTTTGTTTACATTACCTGGACCCGAATTGTATGCGGCAAGTGCCAAATCCCAATCATTAAAAATATTGTGGAGTTTTGCCAAATATTTTGCTGCCGCCTTGGTAGAAGCAATGGGGTCACTGCGCTCATCCACATAACTGCTCACATCCAAATCATACATTTTGCCCGTGGAATACATAAATTGCCATATTCCGGTAGCCCCAACTCGGGATCTTGCCCTAGGGTTCAATGCCGATTCTACAATGGCCAAATATTTCATTTCCAGGGGAACATTATAGTTGTCCAGCTCTTGTTCAAACAGCGGAAAATAAAATTGGCTTGCGGTCAACATGCGCTCCATCAAACCTCTTTTTCTTGACAAAAAAGATTTGATCACACTTTCAAGTGATTTGTTATAAGCAATGTTGAAAGGTGTTTTGGCATTGAGTGTGGCCAATCTTGCCTTTAGTGTGTCGGTTGGCAGGTCTAGCTCAATTTCAGCAATGCTATCGTTTGCAACGATCTGATTGTACATTTCATCAAAATAATCGTGGCTTCTTTTTAATTCAGCCAACCACAGACTATCATATTGATAAGCAGTTTGTAAATCAATCAATTTAGTAGTGCTGTCCTTTGCAGTTATAGCGGGTATGATCAAATTTGTTTTTTGAACAGGGCTATCGGCATTTAAATTGTCTTCTAGGGATTGTGGCGATATGGTATCCAATAGCACAACCTGAATGCTATCTACATCCTGGGCATTTAGTAAACCGCCTATTAAAAATGTAGCCAAATAGGCGCACCGTTTTATATATTCCATATTCATCACAGTTAGTTTGGGACTAGCGAATTTGGGGTTTTTTCTTGAAAAGAAAAAAAGTTTAAGTTAAAACTCCATTCTTTTAAGACAAAATTCTGTTTTTGTAACTCATTGATTAGTCCATAATTGCGGCAATGCCCGGCAATGTTTTTCCTTCAAGGCTTTCCAACATGGCGCCACCGCCCGTTGAAACATAGCTGACCTTGTTCTCAAAGCCAAACTGCTTTACAGCAGCTACAGAATCACCTCCACCAACTAAAGAAAAAGCTCCATTTTTAGTGGCTTCATCAATAAAATTACCGATGGCAATGGTCCCTTTGGCGAAAGATTCCATTTCAAAAACGCCCACCGGTCCGTTCCACAATATGGTTTTTGATTTTAAGATGACCTCTTTGAAAAGTTTCAATGTATCGGGCCCAGCATCAAGTCCTTGCCAACCATCGGGTATGTTTTCTACCGGCACCACCTTGGTGTTTGCATTATTGTCAAAGGCGTCAGCGGCCAATACATCAACAGGTAAATGTATTTGAACGCCCTTTTGTTTGGCTTTTTTAAGAATATCCATTGCCAAATCCATTTTATCATCTTCACAAATGGAATCCCCTACTTTTCCGCCCATGGCTTTTATAAAAGTATAGGTCATTCCCCCGCCAATAATGATATGATCCACCTTATCCAATATATTTTCAATGATGGTTATTTTTGATGAAACCTTTGCCCCGCCCAAAATGGCAGTGACGGGTTTTTCGCCGGTCTGCATAACTTTTTCTATGGCCTTGATTTCTTTGGCCAATAGGTAGCCGAAACATTTGTTTTCAGGAAAATAATTGGCAACAATAGTGGTGGATGCATGTGCCCTATGGGCTGTGCCAAAGGCGTCGTTGATATAGATGTCTCCAAATTTAGATAGTTGTTTGGCGAATGCTGAGTCTCCCTCTTCTTCCTCATTATAAAACCTTAGATTTTCGAGCAATAGAACTTCGCCACTTTGAAGTTCGGCATAGGCCTTCTTTACTTTTTCGCCTATACAATCATCTACAAACTTGACTTGCACCCCGATAATATCTGAAACCGAATCACATATGTGTTTTAATGACATGGCTTGGTTACGCTTTCCCTTAGGTCTTCCCAAGTGACTCATGAGCACAGTGCTACCCCCATCTTCAAGCACTTTTAATATAGTATCTTTGGCCGCTTCGATTCGACTGGTGTCGGTAACCTTTAAATGGTCATCAAGGGGCACATTAAAATCAACTCGGATTAAGGCTTTTTTATCTTCGAAGTTAAAATCTTGCAGTGTTTTCATTGCTATTTCTATTTGGATGTCAAAAGTAAAGAATTCAACGGCTTTTATGAACTGCCTTTGGCGGGAATTTATGAGGATTTATTCGCCATTGTGCCCAATGCAACCTACCTTTTAAAAAATGTATATTTGAAGCATGCATTTTCGTGACATTTTAGGCCTTCAGCATATTAAAAAGCATTTGACCACCACAGTTAAAAAAGGTCGAGTTCCCCATGCCCAATTATTTATCGGCACCGAAGGATCCGGAATTTTACCAATGGCAATTGCCTATGCCCAATATATTTTGTGCAACAATGAAAATGGCGAAAATGAGGGTGGCAATACTGCCTGCAACATCAAATGTGAGGCATTGACTCATCCTGATCTGCACTTTGCTTTCCCGGTAGCTAATTCAGAATCGGTAAAAAGCCATGCGGTAAGCGACAGCTATCTTGCCGAATGGCGCCAATTTATAAAAACACAGCCCTATGGCAACCTTTTTGATTGGTATCGAATGATCGGTATTGAAAAAAAGCAGGGCATTATTGGCAAAGATGAAGCGCAAGATATAGTCAAAAAGCTTTCGTTAAAATCTTATGAAGGGGGCTATAAGGTGTTGATCATATGGATGGCCGAAAAAATGAATGGAACTGCAGCCAACAAATTATTAAAATTGATTGAAGAACCACCCAGTAAGACGGTGATTATTTTGATAACCAATAATGAAGAGCAAATTATTAATACCATCAAATCTCGTTGTCAAGCCTTGCATTTTCCGCCTTTGGCAGAGGAGACTATCGCCAATGCCCTCAAAAATAAAGGCCTAAGCGAATCTGAGGCCAATCGTTTGGCGCATGAGGCCCATGGTGATTATAACAAGGCCCTCAGTTTGTGCGATAGTAATTCTGAAGATTTGATATTTGAAAAATGGTTTGTACAGTGGGTTCGGAGTGCTTTTAAGGCAAAGGGCAACAAAGCGGCCATTCAAGATTTAATTCTATGGAGTGATGAACTGGCAAAAAACGGTCGTGAGGTACAAAAAAAGTATTTAAAGTATTGTATCGCCATCGTGCGACAAGCCTTGCTATTGCATTATAAGGCGCCGCAACTTGTATATAGCAAAATTCATGTGGATGGCTTTGACCTTAAAAAATTTGCTCCTTTCATTCACGGCAATAATATTGAATTGATTACAGAAGAGTTGGAGAAGGCCATTTATCATGTGGAACGAAACGGCAATGCAAAATTGATTTTTACAGACCTATCCATTAAATTAACGCGCCTATTGCATACCAAAGCTGCCTAAAACTATATTTTATGAATAACCTTTTTACTATGAGTACAGAGTTGATTTTGCTGGTGTTTTTAGCCATTGTTTTTTTGCAAAGTGGTTTTGATAAAGTGTTTGATCACAAAGGAAATTTAAGTTGGCTTAAAGGGCATTTTGCAGAAACCCCTTTCAAGAATGTAGTTTCCATATTATTGATAATCATTACATTAATGGAGTTATTGGGTGGTTTTTTGGCAGTGGCCGGGTTGGTGCAAATGAGCATGGGGTCGGGTAGCGAAATAGCTTTTTATGCCGCTTTAACCTGTTCGCTCACGCTGCTCATGTTGCTTTTGGGGCAACGCTTGGCCAAAGATTACGCCGGGGCCAGCACTTTGGTCATTTATCTTGTCCCTACCGTTTTCTTGTTGTATTTATTGCAATAAAAAAACCCTGCTGCATTGAAGAATACACCAGGGTTGTAAATGTTAATTGTTCAATTACTTTTTGTACTTATCGTTCAAGATTTTCAGAATTTCATCTGTCAAATCCTTTTCAGCCTTTCCAAAAAGTACCCCGCCCCCTTGGCCTTCGCCCAATATAAAGCTATATCCATTGGCTTCGCCATATGCTTTGACTTCATCGCGAACTTTGGTTATAACACTGTCCAGTTCAGCTTGGCCAGTTTGCTGTAGCTGTTGTTGTTCTTGCTGCAACTGTTGTCCAATAAATTGACTTCTTTGTTGGAGTACATTGTACTCTTCTTGAGCCTTTTTTTGTGACATGGACTGTGCTTTGGTCTGGAAAGCTTGAAGTTCCAATTGAATGGCTTGCGAAATACTATCCCGTTTTTTAGTAAGGGTTTCTGCCTTTTTGTTGAATTTACCTTCAACATCCAATTTTTCTTGATAGCCATCAATTAATTTAACATTGTCTACAAAACCAATCTTGTCTTGTTTGCATGAAGCCATAAATATCAGTACTACTAGAATTCCTAATTTTCTCATCGTTTTATTTTAAGTTGCGCAAAAATAAAAAAGCATTCCCAATAAAATGAAAATATATTGGGTTATAGAGTATCTCTATTGTTCTGTGTGCGGTTAATAAGAGTACTCTATATAATTATATAGCCTAATTTGAGCATTAAACGGATTTTTAGCGCATTAGGGCGCAATGGGAAGGATGGTGTAAAGAAAACCTCTTAGAGCCTCTTAATTCGCTTTTTTAAGGATGTAAATGTGCGAAGAGTACTCGTTGGTGAACCATGCCCTCATATTGGACCATAAGCCAATAAAAAATGCCCGGATCATATTCTGACGGCCTGTTTTATATTTCTCAGAAAGTAAGGCAACATAAAAAGCGTCAAAGGGCATGGGGATGGTTTTCACTATTTGAAATTTATGTGCTTCAAAAAGATTAGAAATGGCCTTTTTCGAAAAATGCCAAAGATGGCGGGGTACGTCAAAACCCGCCCAATATGAGCCATAATGTTTCGCATCGTATGATTTGAAATTGGGCACGGCGATGAATATTGTACCATTTTCCGCCAAGAGGTTTACAATATTTGTTATCTGTTTATCAAGATCGGGCAAATGTTCCAAAACATGCCAAAGTGTTATACATGTATACTTTTCCTCTTTAAGGTCTTTAAGGGTTTGATTCAAATACATGCCCTTTTCCAGGGCTTTCGCCTTAGCCTTTTCATTTGGTTCTACTCCCGCACCCTTCCATCCAGCAGTCTGTGCTACTTTCAAAAAATCGCCAGTTCCAGCACCTATATCCAATAGATTTTGCGACCCCCTATTGAACCTATTGATCAATGACAACTTTTTTCTAAGATTGTATTGCTTTACTTTTTGGTAGAGTTTTTCAAACAATGACGTGTTTGCATCAGTATGTGAAATGTAAGATTCACTTTCGTAGTAAGCACTTATATTTTGAGGTTGTGGTTGGGTAACCAACATATCGTTATGCTCGTCATATAATAAGTCAAATTCTTCATTTGATACGACAAAGTCTTTAGTCCTTAAATATAACTTCATTATAGTTGTCGGTTAACAAATATTCCTTTTTCAGGTGCCGAAGATACGCCAAAACCGCTTCTTTCTTGCTGCTGTTTTGAGCAAGGCAATCGTTTTCCTGATTACTGTAAACTTCAATGGCCAAGTAGTAGTTCCCCATCCTGGAGGTATGTACCTCATTAAATATAGGTTCGGTGTCTACTGCTTCTGTCAAAAGTTTATCCAACAAAATTGGAATCAAATTGATGGTTTTTGTGGGAATTTCTACCTCATAGAATGAAAAGTAGTATTGATTTTCTTCAATGCTAAAAGGCACCTCAACATCAACATAGTGATTGTTCAGTTGATATTTAGTATTGATATAGTCATAAAAATCACCTGCTTCTTTAGGGTCTTCAAATACGAAAACTGTTTTTTTGGGAAGGCCCTTGCGAAATCGATTTCCTTTTGACAATTTATAATCCGAAATGTTGGGGGCTATTCTAATAGGTATGCAAGAAGATTGAAAGACAATAATCAAGAGGACTAAGCAAAGCTTTTTCATAGTTGGGATGGTTTATGGTCTACACCACAAAAATGAAGCCAAAACCACAAATGTTCCACGTGGAACATTGGGATTTTTATCGCCCCAGAAACACCAACAAAACGCTTACATCCGAAGGCGATACCCCACTGATTCTTGATGCTTGTGAAATAGTTGCCGGCTGAATGGCCTGTAACTTTTCGCGCGCTTCATAAGAAAGTGACTTCAATTTCGAGTAGTCAAAATTCTCCGGTATTTTGATGTTCTCCAAACGCAGCAGTTTATCGGCATTGTTTTTCTCTTTTTCAATATACCCCGCATATTTCACCTGTATCTCAGCTTGTTCCATAACTTCAGTATCCAAATCATTGCTATGAACATATTCAGAAACCGCATCAAGCTGTAACATATGGTCCATGGTCACCTTGGGCCTTGAAAACACCTTGAACATTTTGTCTGCCTGTTTTACCGGAGCCGATGCCACTTCTTCCAGAATAGGGTTTATTTCTTCGGGCGTGTAACTTGTGTTTCTAAAAAAGGAAACCAATTTTTCAGAGGCCTCTTGTTTTTCTTCCATACGTCTTAATCGTACCTCTTTGGCCAATCCGATGGCATAGCCTTTGGGTGTCAATCTTAAATCTGCATTATCCTGTCGTAAAAGGGTTCTGTATTCAGCCCTGGAAGTAAACATTCGATAGGGCTCCTCGGTTCCTTTCGTAATCAAATCATCAATTAGAACTCCAATATAAGCCTCGTCCCTCTTCAAAATAAAAGGTTCTTTTTCCTTAATCTTCAGATGGGCATTTATACCGGCCATTAACCCCTGGCTTGCGGCCTCTTCGTAGCCTGTGGTTCCATTTATCTGACCTGCGAAATACAAATTGTCAATCAACTTGGTTTCAAGCGTGTGCCTTAACTGGGTTGGAGGAAAGTAATCATACTCTATCGCATACCCCGGTCTAAAGAACTTGACATTTTCAAAACCTACAACCGACCTTAATGCCTTATATTGAATATCCTCGGGCAACGAAGTAGAGAAACCGTTAACATAAACTTCCACTGTTTGCCAACCCTCAGGCTCTACAAATATTTGATGTGCATCCTTTTCTGAAAAACGGTGAATTTTATCTTCGATGGAGGGACAATATCTGGGGCCTATACTTTTGATTCTTCCATTGAACATAGGTGACCGATCAAACCCTTCACGCAATACCTCATGAACCAAAGCACTAGTATGCGTCATGTGACAATCTCGCTGCGTCTTTAAAATTGGTGTTTTTAAATATGAGAACTTCTCGGGATCTGTATCTCCTGGTTGAGGAATCATCCTGCTATAATCCAAAGACCTTCCATCAACTCTAGGCGGCGTTCCCGTTTTCATACGCCCACTATCAAAACCGATGTCTACCAACTGTTCTGTGATGCCCGTTGCGGCCTTTTCTCCTGCTCTTCCACCACCAAACTGTTTTTCGCCTATGTGTATCAATCCATTTAAAAAAGTGCCATTGGTCAATACAACAGCTTTTGCACGAATATCAATTCCTAATGAGGTACGAACACCAACCACTTTACCGCTCTCCACCAACAAACCTGAAACCATTTCTTGATAGAAATCTGCTTTTGGCGTGTTCTCGAGCGCCAAACGCCATTCTTCGGCAAAACGCATACGATCATTTTGAGCCCTTGGGCTCCACATAGCAGGCCCTTTAGATTTGTTTAGCATTTTAAATTGAATAGCCGATTTATCCGTAACTATACCACTATAGCCC
>JABDND010000207.1 GCA_013001145.1 Croceitalea sp.
TTTTGCAGCTGTTCTTTAAGTCGATTTGGGGTATAAATGGCCACTGGCGGACAATCTTTGGCGCCACAATTGAGTGCAAAATGAATTCGGTAATCCCTTTTGTTCACCCTTAATTTACGCTCAAATATATCTGGAAAAATTTTTCTGAAATATCCTAATCCCAATTCCCATTGTGATTTTCTTATAATCCCATGTTCTATTTTGGCAAATGAGACCATTTCACCGGCGATATTGATTTTCTCCTTTGAGAAAAAGTCCCTTCTGTCATCATAATACTCGGGATGTTCGGCCAAAATAACTTGTATATAAGCATTGTAGATATTGAGCCAAAATGCATATTTCTGCTCATCGGTCACTAGGGCATTGTCCAGTTCCTGTAAAGTGGTATTCGCCAATGTATCTTCTATCGCCTTGGTGTCCTTATTGTCTTTAATATGCTGTAAAAACTGTTCTGAAAGTGAGTTGAAATCTGTAGTTGCTACGTTTTTTGCCTTAAAATCTACCTGTTTTACTTTGCAGCAGCTCAATAGGATCAAGACCGCGACGGATAATATTCCTAATTTCATAAGATATGTTTTTAGATTCAAATGCACTTACGTATTTTTAGAATGGATGGATTGGTCGATGAATTTCACCATACTTTCAAAGATACTGGTTGTAAAACCGAAAACTTTAAAATTCCGTAGGTAAATTATAAACAGAGTAGGCCCATGATAAGTGTAGTAATACCTGCGCATAATGAACGACAAAATCTATTGCGATTACTCCCAAGGCTCTTGCAATTGGCAAAGGGCCATAGTATTGAAATAATTGTTTGTTACTCAAAATCCAACTCTCAATTTTTAACCGAAAGGGAAGCATCCCCTCCTGTAACTGCCATTCATTGTAGCAACAACGGCAGGGCTTTGCAAATGAATGAAGGCAGTATACGAGCCGAAGGGGACATTTTGGTATTCTTACATGCCGACGTGATACCGCCAAAAGGTTTTTTTGAAGATATTACAGCTACCTTGGCCAATGGTCATGAGGCCGGTTTCTTTTCTTATCAATTTGACAAGCAAAATTTTTGGTTGGGTTTAAATGCCTCATTTACCAAAAGGGATGGGTTATTCACGGGTGGAGGAGACCAATGTCTTTTTATCAAAAGAGCGGCATTTGAACAATTGGGGCGATTTGATGAGAAGCAGGTGATTATGGAAGATTTTGAATTTTTTAAAAGAATGAAGTCTAAAAAAGTTCCATATACGATAGTTGATAATCCCTTGTTGGTTTCGGCCAGAAAGTATGAGAACAATTCATACCTACGGATTAACCTTACCAATTTAATATTGGTCATTTTATTTAAAATGGGGCTGGCACCACTTCGACTTCAAAAAATTCATAACAGCCTAATTAGATTACCTTACCAAAACAATTCATAAGCATTTGGAATATACAATCAATGGCATACAACAAATAGGAATCGGTGTGCGTGATGCCAAGGACCATTTTAATTGGTACAGAAGGCACATGGGTTTTGATATTTTAGTATTTGAAGATAGTTCCGTAGCCTCGCTGATGACCCGTTATACAGATGATAGGGCCATGGAACGATATGCTTTACTGGCCATGAACATGCAAGGTGGAGGTGGTCTTGAACTATGGCAATTTGCCAATAGGGAGCCACAGTCGGCCGTAGCACCTTTTCAATTGGGAGATTTGGGTATCAATATGATGAAAATTCGAACGAAAACTGCCACCAAGGCAAATCAATTCATCCAAGACCCTTCCCAAAATTGGATTCAGTTTGTTGCCGATGATTATAGGTTCGCAAACACCAAGGCCAGTTCGGGAGGTGTCAAAGGGGCCATTATTGGCGTATCGGATATTGACAACTCCGTTCCCTTTTACCAACAACTGTTCGGCTTTGATTTAAAAGTTTATGATGAGTGTGGCTATTTTTCTGAGTTTAAATCCATAAATGGGGGCAATTCTAAATTTAGAAGGGTGCTTTTGAAGCATAAAAAAAGGGCAACTGGTGGTTTTGGTCGCCTTTTAGGGCCCTGTGAGATTGAATTGATACAGGTACTTGATCGCACCCCAAACACGATTTACCAAGACCGACTTTGGGGTGACTTGGGTTTTATACACCTTTGTTTTGATGTAGCGGGCATCTCAGCGCTCAAGAAGCGGGCAAAAGCGCTAGGTCACGCATTTACAGTAGATAGTGCGGAAAGTTTTGATATGGGAGAGGCCGCTGGGCGCTTTGCCTACATCGAAGATCCCGACGGTACGCTTATCGAATTGGTAGAAACACATAAGGTGCCCATTCTCAAAAAATTGGGTATTTATATCAATCTTGAACGCCGAGACCGTACCAAACCCTTACCTAATTGGATGGTGAAGGCCATGAAAATACATCGTAGAAATAAAGATTTGTAACCTTAAGCGACAACTACCATTGTTGTAATATGACCGCTGTGGTCAAAACCGTTGCAAATTCTTTGTTGAGGTTGGCCAAACTTACCTCATGAACCGTTGCTGCAGAAAATTTGGTGCCATCTATGCCTTTGATGGCAAAGGCAGCTGTCGCATCGGCAATCACATAGGTGTCAAAATCAAGGTTACCTGCCATTCTTGCGGTCGAAGAAATACAATGATTGGTAGTCAAACCTACTATCACCACTTTAGAGCTTCCTTGATCCTTCAATAGTCGCTCTAAACCGGTGCCTATAAATGCACTGTTTTCTTGCTTGGTAATTACCGTTTCATGGTTTTGGGGAGCCACTTCTGTTTTAATGGCAAATCCGGGTTTGGAGTCGTGTAAGGGCGATTTCGAATTTTTGGAACTGTGCCTCACATGAACTATGGGCCACTGCTTGCTCCGCCAAAATTGCAAAAGTCGCTGTGCGTTGGCCTCGGCATTTAAATTGTTTCGTTCACCACCATAGAAGGGCCAATCGTCCAAACCTTTTTGTATGTCTACCAAAAGTAATACCGGTTTATCTGTCTTGTTCACCATTGTTTTTACGAACTATACTTTTTTCCATAATGGTATAAGCGACCCCATCTTTGCTAAAGTTTATATTGGTAGGTTCCAAACCAAATTTAAGGTAAAAGTGAATTTTATCAGTTCGTGCATTGCACCAAATTTTAGTGCAATTATCTTTTAGGGCCTCTTTTAAGGCGTAGGTTAATAATTGTGATCCGTAGCCCTTACCTTGATAGATGTCAAGGGTGGCAAACTTTCTAAATTGAATTTCTTGGTTCATCATAAAAAGGGAGATAACGGCTATCAATTGATCGTGCAAAAAAAGACCGTAATGCTTTCCCTTATTCTCATTAGGCAATATCACATATTCGATAGGCTTGTTGGGCCACATTACTTGATGGCGAATGGGCCAGGTAGCTTGGGCTTCAATTTCTTTGATATAGGTTTCCATCAATCATAAATTCTGATGATTTCTCCGTTGCCTCTTCCCAAAACACTTCTAACATAGCCATTGACCATTTTGGGCATGGCTATAGGGTTGTGCCCAGGAAAATAATCTTTGTATTTTTCATAGGCATCGGCGACCATTCCAGAGGATACGACATTGACCCGCACCCCATTTTCAAGTTCAAGGGCCGCGGCTTTTACAAAACTATGGATACCACCATTGACCATGGCCGCACTGGTTGTTTTGAATACGGGATCATCGGCCAAGATTCCGGTAGTTAGGGTAATAGACCCTCCAGGGTTCACAAAATGCCTGCCAATGCGAACCAAGTTCACTTGGCCCATTAATTTACTATTGAGCCCTATATGATAATCTTCTTCTGAGAGTTCGTTCATGGGTGCCCATTTGGCCTCACCGGCCATGTTGATGATGGCATCGACCTTGCCAGTACTATCCATTAACTTTTTAATGCTTTCACTATTGGCAATATCCACCAAATAATCACCTTTGCTTCGGCCAGCTACCAATACTTTGTGGTCTTTTTTAAAATAATCCACCACTTTCCTTCCAATGGTACCATGACCACCAATAATCAATATATTCATATCGTGTTGTTATTTTATGGACCTACTACACCCAAGGTATACAACTGCTCCAAGGTTGGGCTTTCGCTACCACCCTCAGGCTCCAAGGTAATTCCAAAGGCTTCAGATTCGTTTTCGTTGGGCAGTTCAAAAACACGTTTTTCATTGTTGACAAAATCATCCAACAAGCCCACACTGGTTGGCGTTAGGGGATTCAATTTAAGGGACCATACCTGGTATGTGTAGCCTGGTGGTGGTTCTGGCAACCCTTGAGCGTCAATTAAAACTTTGTTGACCTCCGTATTCCAATATACTTTGGCATAGGATGTAGGTGAAACTGTTTGCCCCCCTAAAGCAACAACGGTAACATTTTGATCACGAAGTTGGTTCAAAATATTCTCGGTGTCGGCAACTTCGCTGCGGGCCTCAATTATTTGTTGTTCAAGATTTTCCTTTTCTTGCTGACTTACCTCAATTTCTGTTTTAAGGGAATCATTTTCACGATACACCCAAAGCAAACCAACTGCAAGTATCAATGAAGCCGCCCAGCCCAAATAGGTCGCCCAATTTGTTCGTTTTTCTGAAGCAGATGGTTTAAATACGATCACATCATCCAATTCATCACGTATACCATCGAAACCAGAGGGAGGGATGCCCGCCGAGGCCGCTGCAGTCAATTGTAGCATGGCTCCTTCAATAGCCTCAATTTCCTTTTCGACTTCAGGATGTTTGAGGGCATAATGTTGAACCTCTAAGTTTTCCTCTGGGCTCAAGGCCCCGGCAACGTAAAGTTCCAATATACCGGACGCTATGTAATTCTCAATTTCCATCAGATGGAGCCATATTTTTTCTAATATTTGAAATACAGGCTCTAATTCTTGTTTTTATGGTCCCAATTGGGGTGTCAAGTTCTTCTGCTGCTTCTTTTTGGGTAAAGCCTTTGTAATACAACAAATCAATCAAAAGCAAACACTTTTCTTTTAAACCGTTTAATAATGTTTTTAAACCAATGGTGTCCATTTGACTGTTCAAATCATCTCCGTAGGCAAGAATACCTACGAAAGAATCCATATGAAGGTTTTTCTTTTTGTTTTTATGTGCCTTTGAACGCAGTTCATCTATGGCCGCATTACGCGCAATATTCAGTATCCATGTGAAAAATCGACCCTTTGAAGTATCATAGGTGTCTGACTTATCCCAAATTTTTACGAAGACATCTTGACAAATTTCTTGGGCTCTTTCCGGGTCTTTGACTATAGTATTGATGACTCCACATATGTTTTCGGCATACATGCCATAGAGCTTTTCAAAAGCCGATTTGTCCTTTTTTTGAAATTGAAGAATAAGGGTATCTAATTGCATAGCTCTAAAAACTAAAGATATGAAAAGCTATGAATTGTGTTCAAAAAAGTTTTATACATGTTGATCAATGAGTACGGGATTACCATCAGGATCCACTACAACAAAACTTGCGGGACCAGTGGTGGTCTCATCAGCTTCAGTAATAAAGTTGAATCCGTAAGACCTCAATTGTTTTTGAATGTCACGAACGTCATCAAAATCGTCCAATTTTTGCGCATTTTCGTCCCACCCAGGGTTAAAGGTCAGAATATTATTATCGAACATCCCTTGAAAAAGCCCTACAAGGGCATTACCGTTTTTTAAGATGAGGTAATTGCGTTCCATTTCTCCCGCAAAGACAGCAAATCCTAATTTCTCATAAAAATTTTTTGAGGCGGTCAAATCTTTTACCGCCAAGCTTATTGAAAAGGCTCCTAGTTTCATTTTGGTAGGTTTTATTTAAAAATAAGCAAATTATTGAACTTTCAGTCATCCCAAAAATTCCGGTTGGCGCACAACTTAAGCGAGCAGTATTTGTAGAGGAACAGCTAAAGCTGGTTTTTTAGAATGTCCCAAACCGTTTCTTTGACAATCTGGTGTCCTTTGGCTGTTGGGTGTATGCCATCTTCCAAATTCAATTCCGGATTGCCCGCAACCCCATCCAACAAAAAAGGAATTAGGGCAACATCTTTTTCTGCAGCGACGTTCGGGAAGAGTTTTCGGAATTCCGATGTGTACTCAGGGCCCATATTGGGCGGTATTTGCATGCCTACCAAGATTATTTTGGTTTGCTTGTTTTTCGACCTTACGAGTTCTATCATCGCCACTAAGTTGCTTTTGGTTTCATTGAGCGGAATGCCCCGCAAACCATCATTCGCTCCCAATTCCAACACAAAAATGTCCACGTTTTGATTCAATACCCAATTTAATCGGTTGAGACCGCCAGAAGTGGTTTCACCGCTCAGTCCAGAATTGATTACCGTATAGTCCAATTGCAAAGAGTCAAGTCGTTCTTGTATCAAGGCAGGAAAAGCTTCTTCCATTTCAAGGCCATAACCGGCCGTTAAACTGTCTCCAAAGAACATGATGACCTTCCCTTTGGATTGATTGGTGGTATCTTGATTTTCTTCGGCAACTTGCGGATCTTCGGAAGTGGCCTCTTTTTTGGGCGCATCACCACAGCCACAAACAAGAAAGAAGACTAAAAAATAACGAAATTTTAAGAAGGTCTGCATGGTGTTTGGGGCTTTAAATCGAAATCAATTGCCTATTTTTCCATCAAAACCAAATGGAAGCCTAGAACGCTCATATGTCAAAGATATTAAACGTAAGTCACCTGGGGAAAACCTATACCAGTGGCACAAAAAAATTAACGGTACTGGATGATGTTTCCTTCAGTATTGAACAAGGCGAGACTTTTGCCATTGTAGGGCCGTCCGGTAGTGGCAAAACTACGCTTTTGGGCCTCTGCGCAGGGCTGGATCAAGCAGATGAAGGCTTTGTTGAACTCTGTGGATCTAAATTGAATACCTTAAATGAAGATGAACGTGCCCTTTTGCGCAACCAGAAAGTGGGATTCATTTTTCAAAACTTTCAATTGCTTCCAACCTTGACCGCACTGGAAAATGTAATGGTACCCTTAGAGTTGCAAGGGGTAAAAAAACCTGCCGCAATAGGTAAGGACCTACTGACAAAGGTAGGTCTTGAAGACAGACTTCATCACTACCCATCACAATTATCGGGTGGTGAACAGCAACGGGTGGCTTTGGCTAGGGCCTTTTCTACCAAGCCCACCATTTTATTCGCAGACGAGCCTACTGGAAACCTCGACGAAGAAACGGGCGATAAAGTGGTACAATTACTTTTTGACTTAAATAAAGAAACAGGTACTACGCTGGTAATCGTATCGCATGATATGGACCTTGC
>JABDND010000020.1 GCA_013001145.1 Croceitalea sp.
GACCTGATTTTCATGGCCAAGCCATTGCCACGTCTTGTAAAATATTTTTTCCTTTAAGGCCTCAAAAACCTGTGTGTCTCGGTAAAAAGAAGCGGGCAATGTTTCGGCTTTGGTAATGTCTGGATCAATATGATAGGTCGGAATCACAAGTAATTTAATTTGTACTTTTAAAAATATGTATTTCTTTTTACAACCCAATCTTTAAATGGCCACATCTAAGAAGCAAGAAAAACTGGGTTTGTTGACCAGTACCTCCCTTATAGTGGGCAATGTGATTGGAGCGGGTGTTTTTTTAATGCCAGCAGCATTGGCAGGCTATGGGGGCATAGGTATCATAGGATGGATCATAGCTGCTATTGGGGCCTTGTTTTTGGCCAAGATATTTAGCCAGTTGAGCATTTTGGTGGCCAATAAGAGTGGTGGCCCCTATATTTTTACGCGAGTGGGATTGGGCGATTTTGCCGGATTTTTAGTGGCTTGGGGGTATTGGATATCAGTTTGGACCACCAACGCAGCAATTGCCATAGCTTTTGTGGGAGCCTTAACCGTTTTCTTTCCTATTTTGGCCGAGAATGCCTTGGCTGCTGTCGTCACTGGTTTGTCTACCATATGGTTGTTGACTTGGGTAAATGCTTTGGGTATTCAAAAATCTGGAAAGCTTCAGATTATAACAACGGTATTGAAAATAGTGCCATTGGTGGTGGTGACCCTTGGAGGTATCGTCTTCTTTAAGTTGGACAATTTTTTGCCCTTTAATGCCGGTGATGCCTCGAACCTGGAAACTATTTTTATGGCGACTTCGATTACCCTATATGCTTTTGTGGGCATAGAAAGCGCCACCATCCCGGCTGCTAATGTAAAAGACCCCGAAAAGACCATCCCCAAAGCCACCATGTTTGGAACACTTTTGGCTACGGTTATTTATATTCTAAGCACTGTAGTGATCATGGGTATGATTCCCATGGATAAGTTGGCGCAGTCACCCGCTCCTTTTGCCGATGCCATGAACATTATAGCTGGAGAGTGGGGTCGTGATTTCGTTGCGGCCGGTGTTGCCATCTCGGCCTTTGGAGCGCTCAACGGATGGATTTTGATACAAGGTCAAATTGCCAGCGCCACGGCCAAAGACCACCTTTTTCCAAAAATATTTAAGAAAGAAAATGCACAGGGCACACCGGTTATGGCCTTGGTGATAGGCAGTGTACTTGCTTCCCTAGTGATGTTGATGAATTTTTCGGAAGGCCTTGTCGATCAGTTCAAATTCATCATTCTGTTATCCACACTTTGCTGTCTGATTCCTTATTTGTTTTCGGCAGCATCCTACATATTGCTGCACATTGAGGCCAAAACCAAGAAAAAATCTTGGTTTTCTGTTTTGGGCTTGGGCGGATTTACTTTCCTCTTTTCATTGGGTGCCATATACGGTATTGGGCAAGAGGCTGTTTTTTGGGGACTCTTGTTGTTGTTTGCGGGCATTCCCTTTTATATTTACATCAAATGGAGTTCTAAGAAAGACAGATAACATTTTAAATGAAATCAACCGCACACTCTGAATACCTGCCCATCACCTCACTGTTTATCAAACCTGTAGATGCTGCCTTTGTTTCACAAGGGAAAATAGAGAAGGAATGGAAGCGATTACATTATTTGTCAGCTCCAGATTATGGCCTTGCAAAAAAGGAATATGAAGCTTTTGAAGCCTTGCTTACAAATAGGATTGCCCAATTGCACCATTTTCCGAAGGATGACAGTCTTTCCCTTGACGCAATGTATTGCAGGGATGCCTCGATTGCGACCGATTTTGGTATGATTATTTGCAACATGGGCAAAAGAGCCCGGTCAAAAGAACCGAAGGTTCAAGAGCGGGTTTTTAAAACAATGGGAATAAAAATTTTAGGATCTATTGAAGCCCCGGGCACCCTTGAGGGGGGCGATGTGGCTTGGTTGGACCATAAAACACTGGCCGTGGGCCATACCTATCGTACCAATGAGGCGGGTATTCAGCAACTGAAAAGATTGTTGGAACCTTTTGATTTAGAAATTTTGGTAGTGGATTTACCCCATTATAAAGGACCTACAGATGTGTTCCATCTCATGTCCATTCTAAGTCCTGTTGATAAAAATTTGGCGGTGGTCTATTCGCCCTTAATGCCCATTGCCTTTAGAAAAGAATTGATTTATAGAGGATTCGAATTGGTCGAAGTGCCCGATGAAGAATTTGAATCCATGGGTTGCAATGTATTGGCTTTGGCACCGAAAGTTTGTGTAATGGTGGCTGGCAATCCCAAGACCGTAGCGCTTTTGCGGGCGGCAGGTTGTGAAGTTCTGGTTTATGAGGGTAACCAAATTAGTGTAATGGGTGGGGGTGGCCCTACCTGTTTGACCCGCCCGTTACAAAGACAAATGTAAGTTCACATTTTTAAATAAAAGTCTTTGGTCAAGGCAATATAGTCTTTGGTGTAGTTATGACGATCGGTTTCTATGATCAACATATTGTTTGTCATTTCTTGGGATTCAAATGAAAATTGCAACAAGCTTCTTTTGATTTGAGCCGAAGGGGTTCCTTTCACATGTGTAATTCTATATACATGGAGCCCCAACAGATTGGCCTTCTTTAAAAATTCGGATTCTTCTTTATAAGGTATCACGGTTGTAAATTCTCCTTTTGGGGTGAGCAATTTGGCTACACCAGCAAGCAAGGTGTCAAAAGGCAGCGATAGTTCTTGCCTGGCAGTATCGCGGGCATCGCTGCCACTCCCCATCGTTTCTGCGTAAAAAGGTGGGTTTGAAACAATGAGATCATACCTATCGTCCATCTCATTCACGAACTCCTGCAAACTTGCATGATAACAGAACAATCGGTCGGCCCAGGGCGAGGCTTCAAAATTTGCAACAGCTTGCTCAAAGGCCACCGCTTCAATTTCAAGGGCATCGATTGTCTCCGCAAAGCTTCGTTGGGCCATCTGCAAGGCAATGAGTCCGGTGCCCGTTCCAATATCCAAAATGGTATTGGGATTCTGCTCCACTTTGGTCCATGCGCCCAAGAGCACGCCATCCGTACCCACTTTCATGGCCGTACGGTCTTGATTTATGCTGAACTGCTTAAACTGAAACGTTTTGCTCATTGGTTTTGCCCTATGGCTGCGAAGGTAATTCCTTTTAAATTTTAAAAAAGTTCCCATAAAACCAAACCGCCCCTTTTAAAATTGCGTAGGTATCTCAAAACAATTAAAAACTAAAACATGAATTTAAAAATTGAACAATTAAGAAATTTTACCCTAGTGCTATGTGCTATGGTCATTTCAAGCTGTTCCAGTGATGACAATGGCGGTACTATGGAGCCTATGGAAACAGGTGAAACAGGTAATGTGAAGGCCTATCAATTGGGCTCGGTAAGTGACCCGGGAATTTCGGGCACCGCTACTTTTACAGAACTCGATGACAATACGGTTTCCTTGGAAATCAACTTGCAAAACACCAGCGATGGTGAAATGCATCCTGCACACATACATTTTAACACTGCAGCCGAGGGTGGCGATATTGCCGTTTCATTGGAAGCCGTGGATGGTGATTCGGGTATGAGCACAACAATTATTTCCCAATTAAATGATGGTACACCCATTACCTATGATGGACTGCTCAATTTTGATGGCTACATTAATGTGCATTTTAGTGCCGATGATTTGGGCACCTTGATTGCCCAAGGCGATATTGGCCAAAATGAATTGACAGGTATGACTAAAGTGTATGCGTTGGGCAGTGTTTCCGACCCCGATATTTCAGGAATCGCCACCTTTGAAGAGCGTGTCAACGGTGAAGCATTGGCCACGGTTGACCTTCAAAATACCAGTGCTGGCGAAATGCACCCAGGTCATATTCATTTTAATACCGCAGCCGAAGGTGGCGATATTGCAGTTTCCTTAATTCCTGTAAATGGAGCGAATGGTATGAGCAAAACAAACATCAATGCCCAAGATGATGGTACAAGTTTAGGATATAGCGCACTCTTGAATTTTGATGGCTATATCAATATTCACTTT
>JABDND010000049.1 GCA_013001145.1 Croceitalea sp.
GAAGATTCAGAGAATGAGAAACGGCATGAAATACCCTTATTGGACTATCACGCCATGTCGATGGAAAATCTTGTGGGCGAACTACAACGACTGGTAAAAAATGAGAAGGTGCAGGCCATCAATAAACATGTGAGTGGCATTAAATATGAGTTTGACCTTAAATTTCAAGAGTTTTTAGAACATAAAAAAGAAGAATTCGTAGCCAATGGAGGCAATGAAATAGACTTTAAATACAACTCCGTTACCAAAAGGCAATTCAATGAGGTTTATGGTGAATTTCGTGAAAAACGAAACCAATACTACAAGAATTTAGAACAATCTTTAAAGCAAAATCTCGAAAGAAGATTAGCCATAATCGAAGAATTAAAGGGGTTGGTCAATGTTGAGGAAGACATTAACACCACTTATAAAAATTTTAAAGATCTACAAGAGCAGTGGCGAACCGCGGGCCCAGTTCCGCGCAACAGTTATAATGATGTATGGCGCACTTATCACCATCATATTGAAATTTTTTATGATTTCTTACATCTTAATAGAGAGTTACGCGACCTTGATTTCAAACACAATCTTGAAGAAAAATTAAAATTGGTCGAGCGTGCCGAAGCCTTGCAAAATGAGCCCGATTTGGGCAAAGCGTTTCGAGAATTGCAAACCTTACACAAAATTTGGAAAGAAGATATTGGCCCTGTAGGCAAAGACGACAGGGAAGTTATTTGGAATCGTTTCAGTGAGGCCACCAAAGCAATGCATGCACGCAGACAGGAACATTTTGCAGAGCTTGAAGCAAGTTATGAAACTAATTTGGTCAAAAAACGCGAAATCATTGAGGCCATAAAAGCAATAGCGGCCGATGTTGCTAAAAATCATAAAGGCATTCAGGTACAAATCAAAGAAATTGAGCGCTTAAGGGATTCTTTTTTTAAGGCGGGCAAAGTACCACAAAAAGAAAACGAGACCACCTGGTCGGCATTTAAAGAAGCGGTTCGCAATTTTAATCGTAGTAAAAATGAATTTTACAAGGGCTTAAAGCGAGACCAGCATGATAATTTGGAGAAAAAAAGGGCTTTGCTGCAATTGGCACAAGAACTAAAAGATTCTGAGGATCATGCCATGGCCACTCCTGAAATGAAACGTATACAAAGTGAGTGGAAAAAAATTGGTCATGTACCGCGTAAATATTCCGATAAAATTTGGAACGAATTCAAAACAGCCTGCAATCATTATTTTGATCGAATTCATGCCCAACGAAATGCTTCACAAAAAGAAGAATATGCCAATTTTGAATTAAAAAATGCCTGTTTGGATAAGCTAAAGGCTTTTCAACTTAGTGGTGACAAAACCAAAGATATAGCAACCGTAAAGGCCTTTATTGCAGAATGGAAGACCTATGGGCGTATACCTTTCAACAAAAAGCACATCAATGGTAAGTTCAATAAAATTATTGATGCACTGCTAAAAAAACTAGGGATAGGTCGGCAAGAAGCCGAATTGATTAAATATGGAGATAAAATCAAGCAATTGGCAAACTCCAGTAACGACCATGCCATTGACAATGAGCGTATTTTTATAAAACGTAAGATAGATGAAAGCAAGAGCGAAATACGTCAATTGGAAAACAACCTTCAATTTTTTTCAAGTGCATCTGAAGACAATCCATTGGTAAAAGATGTAATCAACAACATAAATAAGCACAAAGAATCTTTGGCTACTTGGAAAGCCAAGCTCAAAAATCTGAACATTTTGGAAAATAAATTGAACAAGGAAGAGGATGACGAGGATGCAGCTACAGATGACAGTGAAGAATGACCAGATTGATTGAACCATTTTCCATGGCTCTGATGCAGATTGTTATTTATTCTTGAATATTTTGAAGTGCTTCGGCAATCCTTTGGTTCCATTCCAATTGTTTCGCCCTATTTCTTGAAAAATCAGTTTCCCAATCATATTTTTCTTGAAAGTCTGAAAGTTCTTTGAGGGTTTCCTTGTAAATTTTCTTGATTTCATTTTTCACATCTTCTGTGAATGCCGTGCGGCGAAGGGTAAACCTCATCTTGCGGGCAAATATTTCTGAGATGTCAAAATGCAATTGCTCATGGCTTAAAATCAAATCATTGCATTCCTCTGGTTTATACCATGATTCATTAGGATAAAAATAGGCATTGACCTCAAAATCCAAATTGACCTCATGATGTAATAAATTGGCAGAATACTGATAACTAATACCACTGGCCGTGGTTGCCGCGGGTATAACATCGGGCGGAACTTCGCCATTGAAATCTGACCATTTTAATCGATGGTCGCCTTGCCATAAGATGGACTCATTCAGGTCTTGAGCATGTGAGAACATGGCCAATAAAACAATAAACAGCAATATGCTTACTCTTTTGTCCAATTATAAGTGATGACTTTTTGAATATCTGGGTGAAGGCTATAGTGTATGGGGCATGTGTCACCAATACGCTTCAAAATAGTTCTATGCTTCGCCGAAACATTGGAGGGTAAAATTAAATTAACCTCAATTTTTGAAATCCGCCTTGGATCCACTGCCATATGTTTGGTAACTTCGGCGATAGATCCTTTAAGATCAACTTGTAAATCACGCGCCTTAATGCCCATAACCGTAATCATACAACTTGCCAAACCCGTTGCGACAGTATCGGTTGGTGAAAATGCCTGTCCCAGGCCATGATTGTCAATTGGCGCATCGGTAATGAACTCATTACCAGACCTTAGATGTTGGCAGGTAGTGCGCAATTCACCGTTATATGTGACTTTGGATGTCATTGAACATCAATTTGTTTAATTCTTAATTGATCGTATTGCATTAAGTAAGTAGCCCGGTTATAAAAGCCGGAGGTCCAATCATTAAAATAATTAAACCGATTACCACTATACTCTGTTTGACCAATAATTTTTGATGTCTCAAATAGATTCTTTTTATGAGCCAGTTTTAGCAGAAGATCAAACGTTAAATCAAAACCTCGCACAGCATAACGGTCAGGTTCATGACCAAATCTTTTTTGATATGCCCTTGTAAAGGAATCACTGCCAAACTCTCTATATGCCGATGAAAAGGTAAATTGTAAATTGGATAGATGTGGTCTTGACACCGCCTCACCTTCAAATGCACCATTGTAGTTCGTAGTGAACATTTTTACCCTAATATTACCTCTGTCTTCTAGTTCAGCAATGGCAGCGTTCAAAATAGAACTTACACTAGCCACCAAATTAGGCTTTTCGGTCTCTAAGAAAACCCAATTTTCTTCTTTTTCAGAGAGCATCAATAAGAAATCTTCTAAGTGCAATGATTTGTCTTGGCTCATTTTGGCAACCCGGGCCATGGGAAACTTTCTTAATATAGAATCTTTGGCGATTTGATTATTTTCATCAGCAATAATAATCAAGTTTTGTGTTGTTCTGATACTCTGAATGTGTTCCAACATACGTTCCCTTAGAACACTATCGTCGGGCATACTATAAAATACATTGGTCAAACTCAGTTCGCTTTGTGATGCAAATGGCGCAATAACCGGAACATTATGTGTTGCAGCCTGTACCGCAGCTTCATTTAAAAGTCTTGGATCAACAGGGCCCAATATGGCATCGAGATCGCTCCATGACTCTTGCGATAAATCTCTTTTGAGTTTATCAAGATCACGTTCAGTGTCAAGGACTTTCATATTGACTGAAATGCCCAATTTTTTAATAGAATCGAGGGCAACTATTGCACCGGTATAAATACCCATGGCATACTTTATATCATTACGGGTCTCGACTTGGCTTTTTGTTCGCTCCGAATCTTTGAAATTGATACGATCCAATCGAAAAGGTAGAAGCAGCATTAATTTTGGCTTGTTCTCAAGATTGATACTATCCATCAAATTGATGTTATTCAATACCAGCGAATTTTTCACATTCAACTCATTGGTTTTCTGTTTGGGCAGTTTGAGAACCATACCTGATTTTAAACCATTTTCCAGTTCCGGATTAAGGGCCAATAAAGAATCTCTTGAGATTTTTAAATTTTGGGTCAATCTAAAAATGGTCTGTTTGGGTAAAACCTGATAAAATATGTAATTATCAGTATTGACAATCTCGTCTTTTGGTTTTTGTTTCGGCAAGCGCAAGACCATACCCTCTTTCAACCCCCCAATCTCATTGATTTCTGGATTTAATTTAATTACGGAATCTATTGGTATTCCATAATTTTGACTTATTCTAAAAATACCCATGGCCTTGGGCACGGTATAACTTTCAAAAATGGCCACTTTCTGTTCTTTTAAAATATCATCTTTCGCCTTGGGCAATTTCAACTTTTGACCGGCAGCCAAATAACTGGAGTTCTTGGGTAGTTCAGGGTTCAAAAGCAATAGACTGTCAACGGTGATTTTGTGTTTATTGGCTATGCTCCATCTAGTTTCCTTGGGCATGACCGTGTGGGTATCATATTCAAGTTCCACCTCTTCTATCTCTTCGATTTCAGGATATTCGGGCATCTGTAGGACCATTCCCTTTTTTAAAGGTGAGGCGTATAACTCAGTGTTATATTTTTTAATTTGCTCCTCTGTGATGTTGTACTTCTGGCTTAGGCTGAATAAGGTTTCTTTTCGCCTTACCTTATGCCTTTTAAAACGCAAAGGCTCAATTGGTACTTCAGTGATTTCAGTGGAATCTTTTTCTACTTTTGGGTCTTGCTCCTGCACTTCAGCATTTCCTTGCAACGGTATTATTAATAAGGTATTCGGCTTAATGGCATTGGAGTTCTTTATTTCTGGATTTTCCTGTAAGATGGAATACGGGGTAACCAGGTACTGTTTGGCAATACTATAAATAGTTTCACCTTCTTTGACCGCATGGGTGGTAAATTTTTGCTGCGCCCACGAAATATTGACCATTAATAAGGTCAATACAAATAAACTGATCGTAATTAAATCCTTTTTTTTCATTATTCCCATTCTATGGTGGCCGGTGGTTTAGAACTTATGTCATAGACCACCCTATTGACCCCTTTAACTTTATTTATGATGTCATTGGAGACTTTTTGCAAAAACTCGTAAGGTAAATTCACCCAATCTGCTGTCATTCCATCAGTACTTTCAACCGCCCTTAAGGCCACACATTTTTCATATGTTCTTTCATCACCCATAACACCTACACTATTTACGGGCAAAAGCATAGCTCCGGCCTGCCAGACCTTGTCATAAAGGCCATTTTTTTTCAATGAATCAATAAAAATAGCATCTACCTCTTGTAATATAGACACCTTTTCTTTCGTAATGTCACCTAAAATTCGAATTCCGAGGCCTGGACCTGGAAATGGGTGCCTTCCTAAAATAGTTGCATCCATGCCAATGCTTTTACCGACTCTTCTTACTTCATCTTTAAACAATAAGTGCAAGGGCTCCACAATTTTTAGTTTCATATAATCTGGCAAGCCGCCTACATTATGATGGCTTTTAATGGTCGCCGAAGGTCCACCACTGGCCGAAACCGATTCAATACGGTCGGGATAAATGGTACCTTGAGCCAACCATTTTGCGTTCGCTACCTTATGGGCTTCATCGTCAAAAACCTCAATAAAGACACGCCCTATAATCTTTCGTTTCTTTTCAGGGTCCGACGCTCCTTCCAAGGCTTCCAAAAAGCGTGCCGAAGCGTCGACCCCTTTTACATTTAGCCCCATACCTTGATATTGTTCCAAAACATCATGATATTCGTTTTTTCGCAATAGACCGTTATTGACAAAAATGCAATGTAGGTTTTTGCCTATGGCCCTATGCAAAAGCATCGCCGCAACACTTGAATCCACTCCTCCACTAAGTCCCAAGATAACTTTATCATCACCTATTTTAGTTTTGAGTTCAGTAACCGTGGTTTCGACAAAAGCATCTGGAGTCCAATCTTGCTTCAAACCTGCGATATCAACCAAAAAATTATGTAATAATTGGGTGCCATCTTTGGTATGGTAGACCTCTGGATGAAATTGGATGCCATAGCTCTGCTCACCCTCAATTCTGAAAGCAGCATTGACCACATCGTGCGTGCTGGCCAATAATACACCTTTTGTGGGCAACTGTTTTATGGTGTCGCTATGACTCATCCAAACTTGGCTGCCCACAGCTATGTTTTTCATGAATGTTTCATTTGGAGCTACCGATGAAAGCTTGGCCCTTCCATATTCACGTGTAGCCGAAGGTGCTACGTTTCCGCCTTTAAAGTGTGCCAAATATTGGGCACCATAACAGATGGCCAATAATGGTTTTTTGCCTTTAATTTGAGATAAATCTGGGTGAGGAGCGTCTTCCGCGCGAACAGAAAATGGTGATCCCGAAAGAATTACCGCCTTAAACCGCGAAATATCTTCCGGAATTTTATTGTAAGGTTTAATTTCTGAATATATATTGAGTTCCCGCACTCTACGTGCTATCAACTGGGTGTATTGGGAACCAAAATCAAGGATGAGTACTTGGTTATGCATGGGCAAAAATAGCAATTTGCGGTATTTAAGAAAGTATCTTTTAGGTATATTTATAACAACTTACATAAAAGCCAATAAATGAAACATCTAACGGCAATCATCTTTGGTTTGGCCATCATTATAGCGGCCTATTTTTTGGCAGACGCTTATGTCCAAAGAGCCCACCCACCGCGCATCATTTCAGTAACCGGATTGGGAAATGAGAACTTTACCTCTGACCTGATAGTCTGGGAAGGTCGTTTTGCATCGTTCAGCCCTGTGTTGACAACAGCCTTTGAACGTTTAAATGAACAAAAGGAGATTGTTCGTGATTACTTGATCTCTAAAGGGATACAGCCAGAAAATATCATCTTCAATTCTGTACAGACCATTGAACAACGAGATAATAAATATGAAGACGGCAATTATGTAGGAAGCATTTTTAGAGGTTACGAACTCTCACAATCAGTGCAGATTGAATCGACCGAGGTACCCAAAATTGAAGAAATTTCACGTGAAATAACAGAATTATTGAACAAAGGGGTACAATTCAATTCATCCCCTCCACGTTATTACTACACCAAATTGGCAAATTTAAAAATAGAAATGATTTCAAAAGCCACCGAGGATGCTAGAATACGCGCAGAAAAGATAGCGGAGAACGCAGGTGGCAATCTAGGTGATCTGGTATCTGCCAAGATGGGGGTATTTCAAATTACGGGTCAAAATTCAGGTGAAGATTATAGTTGGGGCGGTGCTTATAATACCGATTCAAAAAACAAAACGGCCTCTATTACCATGCGCTTGGAATATAACGTGAACTAGTTTTTTCTTATCATAATTAGCCATTTCTTTGCCAACACAATAAATAAGCTATGATTAAAGGTTTTATTTTTGATTTAGACGGTGTCATTACCGATACTGCCGAACAACACTTTGAGGCGTGGAAGAAATTAGCCGATGAACTGGGTTGGATCTTTGACCGAAAAGTCAATGAAAAGCTACGCGGTGTGTCACGAATGGCCTCAATCAATATTATTAAAGATCATAATAAGGCCAATGTAGATGAAGATACCCTCTTTCACCTTGCTGAAAAAAAGAACAATTACTATAAAGAAGCCTTAAAAGAACTATCGCAAGATGATTTTTTGCCGGGTGCCAAAGAACTCCTAATTCATTTAAAGCGCGAGGGTTTCAAAGTAGCTTTGGGCAGTTCAAGCAAAAATGCCAAAACTGTTTTAAGTCAATTACAGGCAACGCCATATTTTGATGCTGTGGCCGATGGCAATAGCACCAAAAGAAGCAAACCCGAGCCCGATATCTTTTTGTTTGGCGCAAAGGCTCTAAAATTAAAGCCTGAAGAATGCATTGTTTTCGAAGATGCGGAAAGTGGTGTGGATGCTGCCAAAAAAGGCGGGTTCCATAGCGTGGGCATTGGCCCCAAGGGGCGTGTTGGCCACGCCGATGTTCGCTTTGAAACCATGAAAGAAGCAACTCTTTTTGCCGTGAAATCCAGTTTTAAAAATCTTTTCTAGCCTATTAATTTCAAGGCTTAATTTTTCGGCATTTCTACCTTAATTACCAAGTCAAGCTATATGGGCATGTTATTTATTTTTTTTTTAAATGTGAAGTCATCACTTTTACAGATGATTTATGCATTTTAACGATTATTTATCTTAATTTTTTAACAACAATCAATCTTCTTCTTACTTTGTAGAATTAATAAACCATTAACTCAAAAATTGAAATATTAGGCAAAAGATTACTTCCCCCTTATTTTATTGAATAATTAATTGCCTCAGGTATCAGCTTGCTAATTCCTGGGATTTTGTTGTATCCAATTCATTTGATATTAACAACTTCCTATTTTGAATTTAAAAGAGATTAGCCAGATGACATCAAATACTAAAAAAAAAGTTCCCAAAAAAAATTGAATAATAAATTAATAAGAACAACAAAATGACAAAAATTTACTCCACCAGAAATGTCTTTTCTTCTTTGATGATTGCTTTGTTTTTATTGCCATCAGTAATGTTTGGCAATTTTAACTTTAACTCAAGTAGTTTTTTGATAGAAGAAGAAGTTCGCGAAATGGGCACCTTTAATTTGGTTTCCATCGATGAACAAAATTTGGCGAAATTGAATCGCATCACACAAATTGTAACAACATTTGATGTGAACAAGGCCTATGCCGGCCCTAAATTAAAGGACGGACGATATTTCGTAAAGA
>JABDND010000078.1 GCA_013001145.1 Croceitalea sp.
TTACTAAATGTTATAATTTGGGCAAACAACTGGTCTTTCAAACCTAATTCAAAAACCAGTCCCTTTTTGTAACCTCCTATGGCATGGGCTTCATCAACGACAAAATGTGCACTATTTTGTTTACAAAATTCGGCCAATTGCATTAGATTGGGTGAATCACCATCCATGGAAAAGACAGTCTCTGTTACTACATAAATCTCAACGAAATCGGAAGTTCTTTTTAAACGAACGAGTTTTTTCTGAAGATCTTCGACATCATTATGTTTGAACTTTACACTTTGGGCATTGCCCATTTTTATTCCGTCACGAATACTGGCATGGACCAATTCATCATAAAAAACGATATCCCCACGTTGGGGAACGGCCGAAAAAAACCCCACATTGGCATCATAACCAGAATTAAAGACAAGGGCCGATGGCACTTGATAATGGCTTGATAAATATTGCTCCAATTTGTCATACAGCGGATGGTTGCCTGTGAGTAACCTAGACCCTGTGCCGCCATTTAAAAAAGGACTTTCACCTAGTATTTTTTGGGCATGCGCTTCTATGGCCCCAATTTTTGCAAAGCCTAAATAATCGTTGGAAGAAAAGTCTACCAAACCATCGGTTATCAATAGTGTTCGTTGCGCATTAGCTTGAGTTCTTTGTTCAAGTTTTTGCCTTAAGTTTGAGGGGAAATTGGCCATGTAACAAAAATACCATCTTTAATCAGATTTGTTCAAAATGATACATTATAAACAGGCATCAGATTTAAGTGAACTTGAGCAAATATTGGCGTTGCAAAAAGTAAACCTCCCACAGAATATAACTGCCGAAGAAATGAACAAAGAAGGCTTTGTAACGGTTGAGCATGATTTACGGCTATTGAAAAAAATGAATGATGTTTGCCCACATACCATTGCGACGATTGATAATGAGGTGGTGGGCTATGCCCTAAGCATGCATCCTAGATTTGAAACCGAAATTGAAGTTTTAAAACCTTTGTTCAACGCGATTCCGGCTAAATATAAGCTGGCTGGAAATTTTATGGTTATGGGACAAATATGCATTTCAAAAGCACATCGGGGCCAAGGAATTTTTAGAGGGCTATATCATCAAATGAAATACTTCATGCCAAAGACCTTCCCGAATATCATTACTTCCATAGACACCAATAATCAACATTCATATGCCGCGCATAAAGCGATTGGCTTTATAGATTTGAGCATCTATTATACGAAAGGTAAATCTTGGCATCTCGTTATTTTATAGTTAATAATTATTGTTTTTCGATAATTTTAATATATTTGTTATTGTTAAACGATAATTATTATGAAAATGTTTGGTCCAAATTCGCTCTCGTATTATTTGTTTTATTTCAGTAGAATAGCGGCATTCGGAAGTATTGCTTTGATAAGCTTTATTCTATTATCCTTGGCAACAGATAACTTTCATATGGAGGGCGATCAATTTCAGATTGCATTACCGCTTTTGCCCGATACTTATATTAAAGGTTTTTACGAAGCTAATATTATTACAACCATAACGCTCACCATGTTGTTCTTTGCAATCTTTTTTTATTTGTTATCCAACATTTTAAAAACCTTCAAGGCCGAAAAATTATTTTCTGAGAAGGCCATCAATCAACTTAATTATTTTGCTATTCTAAATCTAATTGTGGGGCCCTCATTGTATATCATAATTCATTTTTTCATTATGAAACATCCTAGTTTTAGTAATATTTATAATCTACTGCTGAGTTTACTGCTCGGTGTATTTGTATTATTTATTAGAGCCGTTTTTAAGAAAGGATTCCACGTTCAAAACGAAAACGATCTAACCATATAATCATGGCCATAATCGTAAATCTTGATCTCATGTTGGCCAAGCGTAAAATGAAGAGCAATGAATTGGCCGATAAAATAGGTATAACCACAGCAAATTTATCCATCTTAAAAACGGGCAAAGCAAAAGCCATACGATTCTCTACATTAGAGGCCATATGTGAAGCATTGGACTGTCAGCCCGCTGATATTCTTGAATATTCCCCATAAAAAAACCACCCATATAGGGTGGATTTTTATATGTTCTTTCAATCACTAATCTGCCAAAACAATAACCTTATTGTCTTTCATTTCAACAGTGCCACTGGAAATGGCCAAGGTGGTATCACCATTATCAGCCTTTGAAAACTTGTTTAAATATTCCTCATCAATGGTCAAATCACCCTTTATCTTAACCAAGCCCTCTTGTAATAGAGATAAGATTGGCGCGTGATTTTCCAACATTTGAAATTCTCCATTGATTCCTGGAACGGTAACCGCCGTAATCTCGCCTGCAAACAAAGTTGCTTCTGGTGATACTATTTCTAAATACATAGGTTTATGCTTCAGCTAACATTTTTTCTCCAGCTTCTATAGCCTCTTCAATTGTTCCCTTTAGGTTAAAGGCAGATTCCGGCAAATGATCCAATTCACCATCCATTATCATGTTAAAGCCTTTAATGGTTTCTTTAATATCAACCAATACACCGGGTATTCCCGTAAACTGCTCGGCTACGTGGAAGGGTTGTGACAAGAAACGTTGAACTCTTCTTGCTCGGCCTACGGCCAATTTATCCTCTTCAGATAATTCTTCCATACCTAAAATGGCAATAATATCTTGTAGTTCTTTGTAGCGTTGCAACAGCTCTTTTACCCGTTGAGCGCAGGCATAATGTTCTTTGCCCAAAATCTCTGCTGTCAAAATACGCGAGGTGGAATCCAATGGATCTACCGCAGGATAAATACCCAACTCGGCAATTTTACGAGAAAGTACGGTTGTAGCATCCAAATGCGCGAAAGTAGTTGCTGGTGCGGGATCCGTTAAATCATCGGCGGGCACATATACGGCTTGTACCGAAGTAATGGAACCTCTTTTTGTTGAAGTAATACGCTCTTGCATGGCACCCATCTCCGTGGCCAAAGTAGGTTGGTACCCTACCGCAGATGGCATACGACCCAATAGGGCCGATACCTCAGAACCCGCTTGTGTGAAACGGAAAATATTATCTACGAAGAATAAAACATCTTTGCCTTGGCCATCACCTGCTCCATCACGGAAATATTCTGCAATGGTCAACCCTGAAAGAGCCACACGTGCCCGTGCACCGGGTGGTTCGTTCATTTGGCCAAATACGAAGGTTGCTTTAGATTCTTTCATTGCCTTTTTATCAACCTTTGAAAGGTCCCAACCACCTTCTTCCATGGAATGTAAAAAGTCGTCACCGTATTTTATAATACCAGATTCCAACATTTCACGTAGTAGGTCATTACCTTCCCTCGTTCGTTCTCCTACCCCAGCGAAAACTGAAAGTCCACCATGGCCTTTGGCGATATTGTTGATCAACTCTTGAATCAATACTGTCTTACCTACCCCAGCACCACCAAAAAGCCCAATTTTACCCCCTTTGGCGTAAGGTTCTATCAAATCGATTACCTTGATACCTGTAAAAAGAACTTCCGTTGATGTGGAAAGGTCTTCAAATTTTGGTGCTTCACGGTGAATGGGAAGTCCATTTTTCCCTGCTTTAGGTAAATTTTCCATACCGTCTATGGCATCTCCAATAACATTGAAAAGTCGACCGTATACATCTTCACCTATGGGCATCTGAATAGAACTACCGGTGGCCACAGCGTCAACCCCTCGGCTCAAACCATCTGTAGAGTCCATTGAAATGGTTCGTACTGTATTTTCACCTACATGGGACTGTACTTCAAGAACCAATATTGTTCCATCTGTCTTGGTTATTTCCAATGAATCATAAATTTTTGGGATTTCTATTCCCGATTCAAATTCAACATCGATAACCGGACCGATAATTTGGGCAACTTTACCTGTAACTTTCGCCATTGCTTGCTTATTTCTTTTTGTTCAATAATTTGGTTGAAAAACGTTCTTTTTTCAGGCTGCAAAGATATGTTATTCCAATTTTAAATTGAAACTTCTCAATTATTTTTTTGCCAACAAAAAAGGCACTCCAAAGAGTGCCTTTTTATTTCACTAAAGTATGTTTCTCAAGGATTTATCGTCCAAGAAACATAATATATGGCACCTATTAAACCAGAACCGAAGGCTTGAAAATATTCTTCATTTAAAATGTTGGACCCTCCAGCTTTGAATATAGATTTTATGCTTGGCACTGAGTAATTGATCTGGGCATCCAAAACGGTATATGCCGGCACATCGCCATCTGCAAAAGACGCTTCCCAGAAAAAGCTATCGCTCCATCGATAATTGACTCCGAAACCAAAATTCTTGAACAACTCAGTATTTCCAAAAGAAGCTTTTACCTTATGGTTTGGTGTGTTGAAATTAGTACGAAAATCAGGGAAATTAGCCCTATCAAAATCTAGATCTGCATAGGTGTAATTCACTCCTAGGTCAAAATTGCCAAAAACTTTGGTGTCAACCCCGAGTGTAGCACCCCATGAATTTATATCCACTGTTGAATTGGTGTAGGTTTGATATGGCCTAAAGTCTCCATTTTGCAATGCGAGCAAAGACAATGAATTATCCCCTACTTCACCATACAACGGAACCAAAACATTTACGTTGGAAATAAAGTTTGCATAGCTGTTATAATACCCGCTCAAATCAATGGTAAACTTGCCCAACTGTGCACGGTACCCTGCTTCATAGGTAGTGATTTCTTCAGGTTGCACCAATGCTGTATTAACTCCTTGGGGAGCACCACTTTGTACGGAATTAACTGAAAAAGCATTCTCATAGGCCGCACGACCCACTACTTGGGCGGTACTTTGACCTGTTATTGTTTGTCCACTGGTACTTAACTCATAAGTTCTTACATCCCTATCTAAATTACTGGGAGCAGAACCAACCAATACCGCTAAGCCGGCATCAAGACCTATAAATAAATCTTGGGTGGTTGGATTTCTAAAACCTTGCTGTACTGACGCCCTTAAATTATGATTGCGCATTTCACCTATGGTCACCGATATACCTGCCCTTGGCGAAAAGAATCCATCAAAAAATTCATTTTTGTCATATCTACCTGACAAGGTCAATTTTAAACGCTCATCTAGCATTTTCTTCTGAAATTGCACGTAAGCCCCGTATTCTTGATAGGTTATTGGTCCGTCAAAATCTGTAAAAATAGTTCCTTGTGAATTTAATTCATATTCTCTCCAAGAACCCCCAATTTGAATATCGGCCCAGTCATTTATTAAATGGGCAATATTGTAGTTACCGTTCATGTGCCTAAATTTTGTCTGATCAATAAATTTGGCACCAGTTGTTAAATCGCCATCAGTGATAACTTGGTTAAATGCGTTCTCAAAATCTGGAGTTCCAGGTTCAAATCGGCCTGTATCTGCTGCTGCCCTTGCTGCAGCGGCTGCCTGTTCATCTGTGGCGGGCACACCAGTGCCTACACCTAATTTGGCACCTATGTAGGTATTTAAATAATCGGTACCCCATTGTGTATCAGATTTCCATCTTCTGTTGACATTAATTGCGGCAAACCTGGTATCATAGGCATCCCCTGAGTTTTCTGATACGACGTATCCTCGAATAAAAAAATTGTCATTTTTCAATTCCAATTTATGTTGTTGCATGGTAAAGCCCGCTACCGCATATCTACTTGCACCTTGATAAATTGTGGTGCCACGCCCAATGCGCCCATTATAAATGAATTCAAGGTCATCCCCAAAAGGTCTGTAATGAACTGAAAAGTCTGTTTTTACACTCTCTGCATTATAATTTGCGAAATCGCGTTCGTCATATCCTGTTCTAGTGAAAGAGTGGGAGCCCAAAGTTCCACTCGGTAAGCCAGCCAAAACATCTAAATTTCTGGTAATTACGGCATCATCACCATAGACATTTAGTCCGTTATAGGTTGGGTTGCTTCTATCTCCTCCTGGATTGTTTAAATCAAATCGACTATTTGCGTGCCAATCTTCTCCTTTTAAGAATGAGAGGCTTGCTTTTACAGCGAATTTATCACTGAATGCGTGGGCAGCCCTAATACCAAAATCATAATAATTATTGTCGCCTGCCGCTTCTTGAGATGTTATACCTGTTTTACCATAGGCACTTATACCTTGAAAATCAAAAGGATTTTTACTTCTCATAAATAAGATACCATTAAAGGCTCCTGCTCCATATAACGCAGAAGAAGCTCCAGGTAATATTTCAACGCTTTGCACGTCCAATTCAGACATACCCACTAAGTTACCCAATACAAAGTTCAGTCCTGGGGCGGTATTGTCCATACCATCTACCAATTGCAAAAAACGAACGTTTGCAAAAGTGGCAAAACCACGGGTGTTGATTGATTGAAAAGTTAAACTATTGGTGTTGATGTCTACGCCTTTTAGGTTTTGTAATCCATCATAAAAGGATGGCGCAGTAGTATTCTTTATGTCTTTTAGTCCAAAACGCTCCACAGAAACCGGAGATTCAAATATACGTTCTGGAGTTCTTGAGGCCGAAATCACAATTTCGTCCAGAAGTGTGGTTGCTTCATTTAAGGTGACGGACAACTCTTGGTTATTGGCAGTAACACGAACAGTAACTTCGGTAAAGCCAATGCTATTAATTCGCAGTTGAAACGGGGGTTGTGCTGTGGTAGTCAAAATAAAATTACCATCAAAATCAGTATTGGTACCCTCTGCCAAACCGACCACAATGACATTGGCCCCAGGAATTGGCTCGTTATTTTGATCTACGACATTTCCTGAAACGGTCGTTTGAGCCATGGATGCAAGACCAAACAGAAGACAAAATCCAAAAAATAAGTTTTTCATTAGAATATAGATTAGTGTTATATGTGTTTTTATTGAAAAAGCAATTTTAAAGCGTGGAAGTTACATTTTTTTAGCTTTATTTCCACAAAAATCAAATAAATTATGCATGCATAGTATTTTTTCTATAAAAATATGCCCCCCATTTTATGGATGCATCAAAAAAAGCCATCTTAAAAGATGGCTTTTTTGTCTAAATGTTAATTTGTAAAAATTACTCCACTGTAACCGATTTTGCCAAGTTTCTTGGCTGATCAACATTACAGCCCCTCATTAATGCTATATGATATGATAATAATTGCAAAGGAATTGTTGTCAATAAAGGAGACAATGGTTCAGAAGTTTCCGGAACCTCCACTACGTGGTCGGCCAATTCTTTGACCGCAGTATCACCTTCGGTAACCACAGCTATAATTTTACCCTGTCTTGATTTTATTTCTTGAATATTACTTACCACTTTTTCATAGTGCCCCTTTCTTGTAGCTATCACCACAACGGGCATTTCTTCGTCGATTAATGCAATGGGGCCATGCTTCATTTCTGCAGCGGGGTAACCTTCGGCATGAATGTAACTAATTTCTTTTAGCTTAAGGGCGCCCTCCAAGGCCACAGGAAAATTATATCCTCTACCCAAATAAAGACAATTGGTAGAATCTTTATAACATGCTGCAATGGTTTCAATAAGTGCATTTGATTGCAAGGCCTTTTCCACTTTAGCTGGAATTCCTTCCAATTCAGTCAAATATTCATGAAATTTTGATTCAGTAAAGACACCTTTCTCTTTCGCCAATTTTAAAGCAATCAACGTCAATACGGTTATTTGTGTGGTGAATGCCTTTGTTGAAGCCACACCAATTTCCGGGCCTGCATGCGTATATGCCCCAGCATGTGTTTCACGTGCGATGGATGAACCTACGACATTACATACTCCAAATACAAAAGCACCTTTTTCTTTTGCCATCTTAATTGCCGCCAGCGTATCTGCTGTCTCTCCGGATTGTGAGATTGCAATAAGCACATCTTTATCTGTTATGACCGGATTACGGTATCTGAATTCAGATGCATATTCTACTTCAACAGGAATACGGGCCAAATCTTCAAAAATGTATTCAGCTACCAACCCGGCATGCCATGAAGTGCCACAGGCAACGATAATAATGCGATTGGCATTCATGAATTTTTCAAGGTTCTGATCAATTCCAGCCATTCTGATAATGCCTTGATCTGCCAAAAGACGACCTCTATAGGTATCTAAAATAGCTCTGGGTTGCTCATATATTTCTTTGAGCATAAAATGGTCATAGCCGTTTTTCTCAATTTCTTCAAGATTCAATTGAAGTTCCATTATGTCTGGGTAGGCTATGGCATCGTCCTTTATTTTACGCAATTTGATTTCTTTGCCAATGCGGATGATTGCCATTTCTTCATCTTCCAAGTAGACTGCATTATTAGTGAATTCAATAAAGGGCGAGGCATCAGATGCCACGAAATATTCGTTTTCACCAATTCCTATTGCCAATGGGCTGCCTAATTTGGCAACCACTATTTCATCGGGTTTATTTTTGTCAAACACAGCAATGGCGTAAGCTCCGACAACTTGGTTCAATGCAATTTGTACGGCTTTCCCCAGTTTAACGCCTTCTTTTTTCTTTACTTCTTCAATTAGATTGACCAGCACTTCCGTGTCAGTCTCAGATTGGAAGGAATATCCTCGTTTTACCAATGCTTTTTTTATGGCATCGTAATTTTCAATGATTCCGTTGTGAATGATGACCAAATCGCCTGAGTTGGAATAGTGCGGATGTGAATTGACATCATTGGGAATTCCGTGGGTAGCCCATCTGGTATGGCCCAAGCCCAATTTACCTTTGGTAGATATTGATAATTCGGCTTTATGCTTCAAATCTTCTACTTTGCCTTTTGTCTTTGAAAGTTGGGTATTCTCTCCATCGAAGAGCACCAATCCCGCACTGTCATACCCACGATATTCTAGGCGTTGAAGACCTTTTATTATTATTGGATAGGCATCACGATGCCCTATATATCCAACTATTCCACACATAATTTTAAGTTTATTTGGGTTATAACTAACTGGTTTCTAATATCAAATGTAATGCTTGAAATTAAATCGGGGGTAATTTATAGATTATATAACGCAAAAAGTCCACAAGTGGTATAAACCGAGCAATTGGACTCTAATTTGCCTCAGTGTAAAAAAGCTCAAGCTTGAGCTTTTTGTCTTCATTCTCTTGTTCGACATTGCTACCATACAGGACCGTGCCCAAAGGATTTATGGTATTCATTACCGGTAAGTTAACCTCATCAACGCCAACTTGGGCACTTAGAACACCTTCAATGCCAATGTTTGATGTCAATACCAATGCCAATTTCGCGTTCGTTGAATCCCTGACAATGATGTCATTGATGTATTCTGTAATTCTCACCGAATAATTGACTCCTTGATTATTTGAGTTTTTTTCAATGATGCCCCCATAATTCAAATACTGCCCTAAGGGAGTTTGTGAAAGAGTTCTTTCTGTGGCAACATTATAAAGAGGGGCGCCGGTTTCTGCATTAAAGAGATAGAGTCTAGGTGGTTCTATGGTACCTCCTAAGGCATCTAAGGCATCTCGGTCTATGTTGAATACCAATTTGGCTTCATTGATTATCCAATTATTGCTCTTGATTTGATTGATTACCTGTTCTCCCCCATTTTCTTCAAACAATTGAATTTCAGAATAAACACCTGAACCGCCCTTTAAGTAAATACGGGATGCATTTAATCCATTGTCAACATTATCATTCACCTGACTGGGCAAAGGCTCGTCAATAAATGTATTGACCGCATTTCCGTTAGTTACATTGTTGGCGTTTTGCAATAAGTTGAACGTATATTCCCTTTCCACTTTTTCAATGGCACCAACTGTTTCACCTTCAACATCATTGGTTATATAATCGTCAAATTCATAAGTAAGGGTGACATTCGCCTGTGATATATCAAATAGAATCAAAATATCTCCATTCAATGGTGTAATGGAGAAATGCAATCCTCTTATAAAATCATTGAAATTGCTCTGGCTCAATAATTCGGATTGTCCTTCTTTATCTAAAATATTTTCTTGAAAAAATTGAGGGTCCAGTGCAACCCTAATACCTGGGTTTAAACGGGTTTTCACCAGTAAAGATTCGTCGGTCTCTTCGGTATCTGGATCATCTTCTTCAAAAAATAAATATTCTTCGTTACTTATGGTAACTTCACCATCAAAGAGTACGTCAGAAACAAAATTGGGAGAAAATTGTTGGGTGGAATAATATTCTTGGGCTTCTTGAAAATTAGAACTAGGGTCCAAATCCCTTAAGAAAAAAGTAGAGCGTTCAACCTTAAAATTAAAAGGTAGGTTCAATGCGTCATCGCTACCATATATACTATCCAACGCAAATTTTTTGGCAAATGAATTAATTATAGTTACGTCGTCTTCTGCATCTCCTATGCCGTCACCATCGGTATCAGGATTAAAAGGGTCTGTCCCTTTGATGCGCTCTTCATTATCTGTTAGACCATCACCATCTTGATCACTATTTGGGTCTTCGGCATCTTCGGCAGACTCCAGTTCATCCGGCACTCCGTCGGCATCTCTATCACTGTTGGCCGTGGGCACCAATTGATAAGGCAAATACAGAATGACTTCTTTTATGGTTTCATTTTCGTTTATGGTATTCTCGTCGTCGTCGTCGTCCGCGCTATTTTCACTATTCTGTGAAAAATTACCAAAACCCGGATTGCCTCTGAGGCCAGGGAAAGTCAATTGACTTGTAATCTGTGCTTGTCTGCGGCCAAATAAGGGGTCGTTATATGTGCCTAATTGATAAAGGGGCAATTTGTTTGTTTGTACCGCGGTCACTTTTTTGTTGAATGCAAAAACATCAAATTCTACCCTTTCAGTATCAAAAGGCTCTCCAGCAATAACACCTTCACCTATGGTATCAAGGGCTTCTTCGCATGATAATTGAAAAAGAACCATGCTTAAAATTCCAGCAAGAGCTGAAAAAGAATTCGTTTTAAACCTCATTTGGTCTATTTTAAAACTTCTGTTTTGTAGAAATTTGAGTAAGCCTCCTCTGTTTCTTGAAATGAAACATAAGGCAACACCGGCTTATCACTTTTGGAAATATATTCTGTCAATTCTTCAGATATTTCTTCCGAGGCTAAAATAACCGCATCAGAAAAATCTATTGCTACCTTTAACAAATTATTATAGTCAGGGCTTTCCAAGACTTTGATTTTGCTTTCGTCAATACCATCAAAGGCAATTTTTTTCTGCATATTGCCATCTAGGGTTCCATCAAAATTTTGAGCATAAACCGAAGTCACGATTTTGCTGTCTGCAAAGATTGGCTCATCTGCATAAAACTCTTTTAAATAGAGGGGCAATAATGACGCCAACCAACCATTTACATGTATAATATCAGGTGACCAATTTAATTTTTTGACTGTCTCTACGACACCTTTGGCAAAAAAAATGGCTCGCTCATCATTATCGGAAAACAATTTGCCCTCCTTGTCTTTAAAAGTGCCCTTTCTTTTAAAATATTCTTCATTGTCTATGAAATAGACCTGTATACGCTCTCTAGGTATAGAGGCTACCTTTATGATCAAAGGCATGTCCATATCATTGATGACCAAGTTCATTCCTGATAATCGTATCACTTCATGAAGTTGATGTCTTCTTTCATTGATATTACCATAACGCGGCATAAAAATCCGTATTTGGCCACCATTACTGTTAACCATTCTTGGAGCTTCATACGACATTAAGGAAACTTGATTCTCTGGGAGGTAAGGCACTAATTCAGAAGATACAAACAATATCTTTTTACCATTCATAAATGCATTTTTTGATTATCTGCAAAAACGTAGGTGCAAAAGTACAAAAATTATGTAGATTACCAGTATTTATGGTATTTTTGCTCGCTTTTGAATAATTTATGCGTGTATTCAATTTTAAAACTGAGCTTTTCACATTTATTAAAAATGAAAAGGCGAAAAACAAGACCATAGGTCTTGTGCCCACCATGGGCGCCTTGCACGAGGGTCATTTATCATTGGTTAAAAAGGCCATGGAAGAAAATGATGTTGTGGTGGTGAGTATTTTTGTCAATCCTACTCAGTTTGATAATAAGGACGACCTTGATAAATATCCTCAAAACTTTTCTGAAGACTTAAAGACTCTGAATACTGTTTCTGAAGCAATTATAGTTTTTGCCCCAACCAAAGATGATATTTATGAAGGTAGCATTGCTTCAAGATCCTATAATTTTGAAGGATTGGAAAAAGTAATGGAAGGTGAGTTCAGAACAGGGCATTTTAACGGTGTAGCTACCATTGTTGAGCTATTATTGCGTACCGTCGATCCTAACAGGGCCTATTTTGGTGAGAAAGATTTTCAACAATTACAGATCATCAAAAAGCTTGTAAAAAACAAAAAACTACCCTACCAAATTATAGCTTGCCCAATAGAAAGAGAGCCCAATGGGTTGGCCCGAAGCTCACGAAATGAAAGGCTTTCTAAAAAAACGCGACAAAAGGCCGCATTGATCTTTAAAACCCTGAGCTCTGCCAAAGAAAAATTTGGCACGAAAAGTGCTGAATATATAAAGGAATGGGTCACCAAGGTGTTTGATGAAAATGAGTTGTTCAAACTGGAATATTTTGAAATAACAGATGTGGACACACTGACACCGATGATCAAAAAACAAAAAAATAGAAAATATCGTGCGTTTATTGCCGTTTATGCCGATGGTATTCGATTGATAGACAATATCGCACTCAATTAGTAATTTTGCCCCCATGCAAGTAGAAGTTGTAAAATCTAAAATACACCGAGTAAAAGTTACCGGAGCCGACCTTAATTATATAGGGAGCATCACCATTGATGAAGATTTAATGGATGCCGCCAATATTATAAGAGGTGAAAAAGTTCAAATTGTGAACAATAACAATGGCGAACGATTAGAGACTTATGCCATACCCGGCCAAAGAGGCTCGGGCGAATTGACTTTAAATGGTGCTGCTGCACGAAAAGTTGAAGTTGGCGACATACTCATCTTGATTACTTATGCCTGGATGAATATCGAAGAAGCCAAAAAATTTAATCCAGCCTTGGTCTTTCCGGACGAGACCACAAATTTACTGCACTAGTTTTGGGCTTTTCGGTTAAAAAAACTCTAAAAACCGCGGCACCCATAGTTCTTGGTATTTTTTTGGTTTGGTATTCTTACAATTCAACCACCCCCGCTGAACGTCGTCAAATCATTCATTACATTACCAATGCCAATCTTTTCTGGGTGGGCATCTCTATTGGTATTGGCATTTTGAGTCATATTTCTAGAGCCATAAGATGGAATTTTTTATTGCAGCCCATGGGCTTTGCTCCCAAAGTGACCAACAATGTACTTATGATATTGATGGCCTATTTAGCAAATTTGGGCATCCCCAGGTCAGGTGAAATTTTGCGCGCAACAGCCCTTACCACTTATGAAAAAGTACCCTTTGAAAAAGGTTTTGGCACGATTGTCACCGAACGAATCATTGATCTGATAATGTTGTTTTTGATCATCATTATTGCCTTGATCTTACAAACAGATATCATATTGGAGTTTTTGAACAATAAAGGAGTGGGGCTTTTTGGCACATTTGTTATTGTCACGATCGGGATTGTCGGATTGGTTGTTGGACTGTTTATTCTGAAAAAATCAAAAAATAACTTTGCCCTCAAACTCAAAACGTTTTTAAATGGCTTGCTCGATGGTATTTTGAGTATTTTGAAGATGGACAAAAAATGGTGGTTTGTATTCCATACATTTTTTATCTGGTTCTGCTATATAGCCATGTTCTGGGTAATTAAATTCACGGTTCCTGAGACCGAAACCCTTACCATTTCACAATTATTGGTTGCTTTTGTGGGCGGCGCTTTCGCTATGTCAACCACAAATGGGGGTGTGGGGCTGTATCCCATAGCCGTTGGTGCATCATTGGCCATTTTTGGTATCAGCGAAGTATCGGGTGATGCATTTGGTTGGATTATGTGGATAGCACAAACCCTTATGGTCGTCGTATTCGGTGCAATATCTTTTGTGCTCCTTCCGTTATTGAACAGAGGCCGATAAGGCTGATTTTCAAAAGACTATCCATATGCGAAACATATTTTTTTCAATAGCGGCCCTTTTGTGCTTTTCAATGAATGCACAGGTCATAAAAGAAATCTTTGAATCCTTTAAACTTCAAGAAAGAAGAGATGTTTCCTATTACTTTCCAGAAGATTACACCGATGAAAAAAAATATCTGCTTATTGTCGTTCTTGATGCCGAATATCTATTTGACAATGTGGTTGCCAACGCCAAGTTCTACAGCACCTTTAATCGTATGCCCGATGCAATCATTGTAGGCGTTCACCAAGCCAAAAACGATTTACGCTGGGAAGATTGTGATTTTGAAGAAACTTCTGGGCTACCAACGGATAAAGGCAAACAGTTCTATGAATTTTTAGGCACAGAACTAATTCCCTATTTGGAAACCAGTTATAATATAGCCCCCTTTAAAATGTTCATCGGCTATGACATCACGGCGAATTTTGGCAACTATTTTCTTTTTAAAGATAAGTCGCTGTTCAATGCATATGTAAGCATTTCACCTGTTTTGGCAACAGATATGGAAAGTAGGGTGCCCTCAAGACTATTGGACCTCAATCAAGAAATATTCTACAATTTAGTGCTTGAAAAAGAGAAGACCAGAGATAGGCAGCGTATACTTCAAATGAACAATTCCATAGCTTCTTTGACCAAAGATAACATTCACTATTTCTTCGATGAATATGATGAACCAGATCATATTTCAATTGCCGCATATGGCGTTAGTAAGGCGTTCGACAATATATTTAAACTCTTTAGGCCCATAAGCCCAAAAGAATACAAAGAACAAATTATTACCTCAAACGAACCGGTCATCAATTACCTAAAGGACAAATATGATATGATTGAAAAGTTATTGGGTTTTGAAAAAGAAGTGGAACTCAATGATATTATGGCCATTTATGCCGGAAGTGTAAAAAAAGAAGATTATGAATCTTTGGCTCCCTTGGCAGAAATATGTAAAAAGCAATTTCCCGAGACTATGCTGGGTTTTTACTTTGAAGGTGAGTATCTCGAATTAATTGGAGAACCCAAAAAAGCCATGCGTGCGTTTGAGAAATCGTTTATGATGAATGAAATAGATTTTCTGACCAAAGACATGGCCCTGGCCAAAATCGATGCCATTAAAGCTGATTTTGGCTATTGATCCATATTAAACTTTCATATTATCTTTAGCCAAATTCCTAAAAGGATTTATGGCGAAGACCAAAACTGCTTTTTTTTGTCAAAACTGCGGCACCCAGTACCCTAAATGGGTTGGGCAATGTAACGCTTGCAAAGAATGGAACACGATTGTTGAAGAGGTGGTTCAAAAAGAGGACAAAAAAGGATGGAGCCCCAAGTCTTCAAAGCCCCAAAGAGCACAAAAACCGCTTCGCATCAACGAAATCAGTACGGATAAAGAATTACGTTTTGACACTCTTGATCTTGAATTCAACAGGGTGCTCGGTGGTGGCATAGTGCCTGGCTCGCTAATTTTGTTGGGAGGGGAACCCGGTATTGGTAAGAGCACCTTGCTTTTGCAAATTGCCCTTAAACTGCCCTACCGCACCCTTTATGTTTCGGGGGAAGAAAGCCAAAAACAAATAAAAATGCGGGCCGATAGAATTATGCCCAATAGCCCTAATTGTTATATTCTGACCGAAACCAAGACGCAGGCCATTTTTCAACAAATTGATGGATTAGAGCCAGAATTGGTCATTATAGATTCCATTCAGACCCTTCATTCAGATTATATTGAATCGGCGGCGGGAAGCATTTCGCAAATACGCGAATGTACCGCTGAGCTCATCAAATTTGCCAAAGAGAGTAATACCCCAGTCGTATTAGTAGGGCACATTACCAAGGATGGAATGATAGCAGGACCTAAAATTTTGGAGCATATGGTCGATACGGTCCTTCAATTTGAAGGTGACCGCAATTACGTTTATCGCATATTGCGATCACTTAAAAACAGGTTTGGATCTACTTCTGAGCTTGGAATTTATGAAATGCAAAGTGGAGGTCTGCGCGAAGTGAACAATCCTTCTGAAATATTGATTTCAAAAAATGACGAAAACCTCAGCGGTACGGCCATCGCCGCCACAGTTGAAGGTATGCGGCCATTGCTTATCGAAATTCAGGCATTGGTTAGTACTGCGGTTTATGGCACCCCGCAACGTTCAGCGACGGGATTCAATGCCAAACGCCTTAATATGCTTTTGGCAGTGCTTGAAAAACGTGCAGGTTTTAAACTGGCGGCCAAAGACGTATTCTTGAATATTACCGGAGGTATTTCTATAGACGATCCAGCTATAGACCTCGCAGTTATCGCGGCAATTTTATCAAGTAATATCGATATGCCCATTGATAAGGGTTTCTGTTTTGCAGGCGAAGTTGGATTGGCCGGCGAGGTTAGACCGGTACAACGTATTGATCAACGTATTTTAGAAGCTGAAAAATTGGGATTCACAACCATTTTTGTCGCCAAAAACAATAAAATTGGCCTTAAAAATTCCACAATTGCTATTGAGAAAGTGTTCAAAATTGAAGATGTTGCCAGTTCCCTTTTTGGTTAATTTCATGGCGCTGGATTGGGTATTTCATTGTGAATGGCCTCTATGCCCTTAAAGATCTCATCTGTAAGTTCCACTTCAATACTGGCAATATTCTCCTTTAGTTGGTTCATTGTAGTGGCGCCAATGATAGTACTTGTCAAAAATGGTCTGGTATTAACAAATGCCAATGCCATCTGCGTTAAACTCAACTCATGCTCTAAAGCCAATTGGTGGTATTCTTCTGTGGCTTTGACCGCCGTGTCACCACTATATCTATTATAATTGGGAAATAGGGTTATTCGCCCTTTGCGTGGGTTAATGTCTCCTAAATATTTACCGGTCAGTGCACCAAAACCCAAAGGTGAATATGCCAACAAACCCATTTTTTCACGTATTGCAATTTCTGATAGACCTACTTCAAAAAGTCGATTTAACAAACTATAGGGGTTTTGAATAGTGAGCATTCGGGGTAGATCACGGTGAACTTTACTCTCTTCCAAGTAACGCATGGTTCCCCAAGGCGTTTCATTGGAAAGACCTACGTGCCTAATTTTACCCTCTTTAACCAAATCACGCAAGGTTTCCAAAACCTGGTGAATATTATCTTCCCAAAAATCGGGTTCATCGGTATTGAATCCGCGCTGTCCGAAGTAGTTGGTATTGCGTTCAGGCCAGTGTAATTGATATAAATCAATATAATCTGTTTGTAACCTTTGCAAACTACCTTCGACAGCATTAAATAAACCCTCCTTTTTAAAACCACTGGTCCTTATGAATTTGGTAAAAGCGGCCGGCCCGGCAATCTTTGATGCCAAAACAATCTTATCTCGATTCTTATTCTTATTGAACCATTTCCCAATTATTTCTTCGGTGACCGCGTAAAGCTCTTTTTTGGCAGGTATGGGGTAAAGCTCAGCAGTATCAAAAAAATTGACGCCTTTTTCAACCGCATAATCCATTTGTTTATGCCCTTCTTCGGTAGAGTTTTGACGCCCCCAAGTCATGGTGCCCAAACATATTTTACTAATTCTGATATCGGTATTGGGCAAACGGGTATATTTCATAGCAATTTCTTGTAAAGGCCAACAAAATTAAGTATTCAGTACTAAACCGATTTTTAAGTGCGCACTAATTTTCGACCTCTAAAAGAATGGGGCAATGATCGCTATGCTTTGCTTCGGACAATATGACCGACCGTTTTAATCGGTTTTTAAGTGATTCATTGACCATCCCGTAATCTAAACGCCATCCCTTGTTGTTGGCTCTTGCATTTGCTCTATAGCTCCACCAAGTGTAATTATCGGGCTCGGTATTGAAATGCCTAAAGCTATCAATGAAGCCACTATCGATAAACTTGCTTATCCATTCGCGTTCCACGGGCAAAAACCCAGATACATTTTTGTTGCGCACAGGATCATGGATATCAATGGCTTTATGGCAAATATTATAATCGCCGCAAACGATCAAATTAGGACGTTCTTTACGAAGTGAATCGGCATACTTTTGAAAATCATCCATATAGGTCAACTTAAAATCCAATCGGTCCATGTTGGTGGCCGATGGCAAGTACATACTCATTACTGAAATATCACCAAAATCGGCTCGTATATTTCTTCCTTCAAAATCCATATAATCGATACCTGTTCCATATTCAATATGGTCAGGCTCACTTTTGCACAATAAGGCAACCCCGCTATATCCTTTTTTTTGGGCGCTGTACCAGTAATTATGTTGATACCCGGCTGCTTCAAACAAAGAAAGGTCCAATTGTTCTTCCATGGCCTTGATTTCTTGCAAACAAACCACATCTGGACCTACAGATTGCAACCATTCCAAAAACCCTTTATTAAGTGCGGCCCTAATACCGTTTACATTGTAGGATACAATTTTCATAGAATCGATTTTGGCCAAAAATAGCCATTGTGAGCGGTACACAAAAAGAATCAGGAACTTGATTCCCATTCTTGCTTTCTATCCTATTCAAAATTAGCAAGTAGATTCGTTTACATATAATTTATTTTCACCGAAAAGAAATACGAGTCGTCTTTAGGGTCAATTGACCTAAAATTTTATACCCATAGCAGTTCTTTTTGAAATTTTTTGTTGGATATAACTATCTTGCCACTAGTATACAGACCACGAAATATCTGAAAATTAATACGCATGAAATATTTATCTATACTGATTGTTTTTTTTCTTGGCACCCTAGTTCATGCCCAAGATGAAATTTTAGATGATGGCCTTGACAGAAACGAATTGAAGCTCAATGCTTCTAATTTAATCGCCTTTGAATTTTTGGATGGCTCATATGAGTATCTGATCAATGAAGAGTCATCAATAGGATTTGGCATTTTGGTCAATATTGGTGACGATGATGTACTCGATGAATACCGTACCTTTTCATTTACCCCGTTTTATCGACAGTTTTTTTCTAAAAAATATGCCAAAGGTTTTTTTGTCGAGGCCTTTGGAATGTTCAATACAGGTAAGGATGAGTATTCAGATTTTATCTATGACCCTTATTATGAAAGCAATGAAGGAACCAAGTATACCGATTTTGCCTTAGGAATTTCTGTAGGTGGCAAATTTGTTACCAAACGTGGATTTGTTGCCGAAATATATGCCGGAATAGGGCGCAATTTAATGAATGGTGAAAATGCGCCAGAAGTAGTTGGTAGAGGCGGTGTATCCTTGGGGTATCGGTTTTAATATGTACATTTAGAACTTACCCTTTTTGTTTATGCGAAACCTTTTCGTTTCTTGCTTTTTCGGCTTTTTTTTGACTACCATAATAGCCCAGATTAAGCAAAATGATTCTATTACCCGCTTGGATGAAGTCATTGTTTTTGATGATCCTTTAGTCAAATCGGCCATAGGCATAACCCCATCATCAACAGTTGGATTGGCCACCATCTCAAAATTCAGTCCCATTGATGCCTCTTCAGCAATCAACCAAATTGCAGGCGTGTACATGCTCTCAGGAGCCTTGAACACCAATCGTATTACCATCAGAGGTGTAGGGGCCAGAACACCATTCGGGACTGATAAATTACGTTTGTACTTCAATGGAATTCCAGTAACCAATGGAACAGGGTTTTCTACAATAGAAGCTTACGATTTGGAGAACATTGGCTCCATTGAGGTGATCAAGGGCCCAAAAGGAACAAGTTACGGCACAAATTTAGGAGGAGCCATAGTGTTGCACACCAAAATGCCCCTTATTGAAGAAAGCAAAATCACCAATGACTTTACCATTGGATCCTACGGACTTTTAAAAGACAACCTTACATTTCAGCATTCAGAAAAAAAATTCAATTTGAACGTGTCCTATAATCATTTAGAAACCAATGGATACAGACAAAACAACCAATTTGAACGTGATGGCTTATTGCTAAATCTACAGACAAAAATCAATCAAAAAAGCACCTTGGCCCTATTGTTTAACCATATTGATTATACGGCCCAAATTCCCAGTTCATTGAATCTAACCGATTTTGAAGAAGATCCTACGCGGGCTGCTTCCAACTGGCTTGAAGCTCAAGGTTTTGAGGCCAATAAATACTCCTTGGCCGGGCTATCGTTCAGCCAACTTTTTAATAGTAGGTTTAGCCAAACGACCAGTCTTTTTTATTCATATTTAGACCATTACGAACCCAGGCCATTCAACATATTAGATGAATTCACCAATGGCTTTGGTATACGTTCTGTATTTAAGGGCAAAATGCACAACGGCGAATTTGCTTTGGGTTTGGAATTATATAAAGACGAATATAATTGGAGCACTTTTGGTAACCTGTATCAATCAAATAATGGAAATGGCAGTTTGCAGGGTGATCAACTGAGCAGAAATAAAGAATTTAGAAGACAAGCCAATTTTTTTGGAACCTATAACTATACCATACATAAAAAATTGAGAGCCCAACTGGGCCTTAATTTGAACAAAACGCAATATGATTTTCGTGATTTGTTCAATTCGGCAGATTCCAATAGGTCTGCTGAACGAAATTTTAAAGCTATTTTATTGCCCAGTTTAGGAATGCAATACGAAATTGGTAATGGTTATATATATGCAAACATTGGTCGGGGGTTTTCCAATCCTGGTCTTGAGGAAACCTTAACACCCGATGGGGTTATCAATCCGGATATTACACAAGAAACGGGTGTCAGCTACGAATTGGGCATGCAATGGATGGGTCTTAAAAAGCGTCTGCAACTTTCGGCCTCGATTTACCGAATGAACATAAAAAACCTATTGGTTGCCCAGCGCGTTGGCGAAGATCAATTTATTGGTAAAAATGCAGGGCAAACAAAACATCAAGGATTGGAAATAAATATGAAATATTTCGCCAAGATGTCAAAAAACTTACGTTTTTCACCTTTTTTGAGCTACACTTTAAATGACCACAGCTTTGTGGATTTTATAGATGGTGACGAAGTGTTCTCAGGCAATCCCTTAACGGGCGTGCCCAAACACCGCATCAGTTTGGGCATTGATTTACAACATACCAAAGGATGGCAAGTACACCTGACCCATCAATTTGTTGATGAAATACCATTAACAGATGCCAATACTCTCAACAGCGAATCATTTAACGTTTTTGGTGGCAAAGCCAGTTATCAAATTGGGTTGGGTAGGGCCTTGCGTGCAAACCTTAACTTGGGCGTTAATAACATCTTTGCCACCAATTATGCCCAATCTGTATTGATCAATGCGGTAGGCTTTGGCGGCGCCCAACCGCGATATTATTACCCGGGCAATGGAAGGAATTATTTTGGCGGACTTCAATTGCGTTATTCTTTCTGAGCTTGTTTTTATAGGTTTAACAAAAGGGTAACAACTTATTCTTGCAATTGACCACGAATTTTTTAGTTTATCCTTTGTAAAAACATTTTATGAAATTAGTCCGAGTAAAACGTAAAACCCGATACGAAAAGAGATTTAGTCCTCAAATGGGAAAGCTATCAGCCAAAATAACCTATATAAAGAAATACTTTTTAAACATCCCGATTGCTACGGTTCATAAATATCGAGAAACCTACTATGGTGAAGTGAAGGATTGCAAAGACTGTAAAATAACAGCCTAAGATAAACCAGTCTATTACACTTAACAATTTAAATTTTTTGCAACCAATAGCGCATATCCACTTCTTTGGCGATTATGGAATTCACATCGGCTAAACCAACCCTTTGCTGCTCCATGGTATCACGATGCCTTATGGTAACAGTATCATCTTCCAAAGTTTGGTGGTCAATTGTTATGCAAAATGGGGTTCCCGCGGCATCTTGACGACGATATCGACGGCCAACAGCATCTTTTTCATCATAGACCACATTAAAATCCCATTTTAATTCGTCCATTAGTTTTTGGGCCACTTGGGGCAAACCATCACGCTTTAACAAAGGCAAAATAGCCGCTTTGGTCGGAGCCAAAACCGCTGGTATTTTTAGTACAGTACGGGTAGTGCCATTTTCAAGTTCTTCTTCCTTTAGTGAATTTGAGAAAATGGCCAAAAACATACGGTCAAGACCTATGGAAGTTTCTAAAACATAGGGTACATAGCTTTCATTGAGTTCGGGATCGAAATATTGCAGTTTTTTACCTGAATATTTCTCATGCTGGCTTAAATCAAAATCAGTTCGGGAGTGAATACCCTCCAATTCTTTAAATCCAAATGGGAATTTAAATTCAATATCGCAGGCGGCATCGGCATAATGCGCTAATTTTTCGTGATTGTGAAAACGGTAATTTTCTGGCCCCATACCCAAAGAAAGATGCCATTTCATCCGTTTTTCTTTCCAGGTGTCATACCATTCCGGCTGTGTGCCCGGCTTTATAAAGAACTGCATTTCCATCTGTTCAAATTCACGCATTCTAAAAATGAATTGCCGAGCAACTATTTCATTTCTAAAGGCTTTTCCTGTCTGTGCGATGCCAAAGGGAATTTTCATCCGACCCGTTTTTTGCACATTTAAAAAGTTTACAAAAATACCCTGAGCTGTTTCGGGCCTCAAATAAAGGTCCATGGCCGTATCTGCAGTAGCGCCCAGTTTGGTGCCGAACATGAGATTGAATTGTTTGACATCGGTCCAGTTTTTTGATCCCGATAATGGGCAAGCAATTTCAAGCTCCTCAATCAGTGCCTTCACATCTCCCAAATCTTCATTCTCCAACGATTTTCCCAGGCGCTTGAGTATATCGTTTGCTTTCAATTGGTAATCGACTACGCGTTGATTGGTTTCCAAAAATTGCTTTTTGTCAAACTGATCTCCAAATCGCTTGGTAGCTTTTGCTACTTCTTTATCTATTTTGGCCTCAATCTTGGCGACGTAATCTTCGACCAAAACATCTGCTCGATAACGTTTTTTAGAATCTTTATTGTCAATTAACGGGTCATTAAAGGCATCTACGTGTCCAGAAGCTTTCCAAGTTGTTGGGTGCATAAAAATGGCCGCATCAATGCCCACGATATTCTCGTTGAGCTGCACCATGGCTTGCCACCAATACTCGCGAATGTTCTTTTTAAGTTCTGCCCCGTTCTGTGCATAGTCATAGACCGCACTCAACCCGTCATAAATTTCACTTGACTGAAATACGTAACCGTATTCTTTTGCATGTGAAATGACCCTTTTAAAATCGTCTTCTTGATTTGCCATGCGGCAAAAATAGAATATTACCCTAAAACGAAATAGATTATTTTAATTGAAATTCACTGGATGCCAGCAAGCGCTCATCTTCAAAGACATTTAAGGTGTAAATTCCCTCTATTAAAGAACCTTCTGGTACGGTAATGGCATCACATACACTGATCTCTTTACCAGTGTAAACGACTTCGACTCTTTTGCTATAAATATTTCCACTAACAGATACCAAATTGGAATTATCTTCAATTATGGTCATATCTGGCCCCAAAAATTGAAGATAAATTACCTTAATATCGCCAGTTTCATTGGGATTTGCCAAAATTGTGACACAACCTCTTAGCTTTTCAATAGTCGACGCTTTATTTGTTTTTATAGGACGCCCAGCTCGAAGTCTAAAACCACTGCCTTCGGCATTAGACATTTTAAGATAGCTTTTTACCTTTAACTCTTTGGCCAATTCTTTGTTCTTTTCACGCACCAAAGCTTCTGCCTCTTGTAATGATTGGGCTTGCCCTCGCAATTGTTCCAATTCGCGTTTCGTCTGTTCAAACCTATTGGCCAATTGGCCGTTTGTGTATCGCAGAAAATTGTTGTTTATTTTAATACTGTCGTACTTCGCCTCTAATATTCGCAACGCTTTTTGACTTTCGCGTAATTTAGCGATGTTGAAATTCAATTGGCCAACAGAATCAAGCAACTGTCCAATACGTTCGCTCGAAGTTTGCAATTCAATCTCATTGACCTCGTTTAAACCTGCAAGCCGATCTACATCGGCCTTCATCAACGTCATGTCTTTGACCAGAAGATTCTTTTGGTCTTCCAAATAATTGATCTGATTTTGGGATTGGGCATAACTATAATAGAAAGCAATAAGAATGGCAATTATTACCGCCACTAACGCCGCAAGGATAATCTTATAGTTGAAAGTGGTATCTTGGGATTCCATTGAATTGGCGAATAGTAGGTAAATGTTTGGTTTTGATTGGGCATCAAAGATAATAAACGATATTCACTACATCCTCTTACCACAGGTCTGTTTTGGATGTAATGCGCCATTATATAGAGGAGAACACCTACTATGTACCGTTTGTCGACATGATTTGCCGATTACCGATTATAACTTTAAAGAAGAGAACGAGATTGATCGTATTTTTTACGGCCGTGTGCGCATTGAAAAGGCTGCGGCCCTCTTATATTTTTCAAAGACGGGCATCGTTAAAAACCTCATTCATAATCTTAAATATAAAAACCAAGAACAAATTGGTGAATTTTTAGGCAATTGGTATGGTCAACTAATCAATGAGAGGCAAGAGCTGAGCTCAATTGATGTAGTAATTCCCGTGCCCTTGCATCCTAAAAAACAAAGACAAAGAGGATATAATCAGGTGGCATTGTTCGGTAAGCAGCTTGCCACGTATTTAAATGCTCAATATCTAGATCATATTTTGGTCAAAACGGCCAACACGAAAACACAAACCAAAAAAAGTAGGTTAAACCGCTGGGCAAGCAGCCAAGATTTATTTGATGTTGTCGAATTTGAATTGCTCAGAGATAAAACTGTTTTATTGGTTGATGATATTATCACAACAGGCGCCACCATTGAAGCTTGTGCTCTGGCGCTGCAAAAAATTAAAAATATTAAGGTATACGTGGCTACAATGGCCGCCGTACCTAAACTCATGAATTAACTTCTTAAATAAATCAATTAGTTGTTACTTTGCCTTAGAACGTTCGTTTATGACACTGCTTAAGCGCATTTCTATTTTCCTTTTGGTTCTCATGATGGTTTTGGCCTGTTGGCAATGTGCCCAAAGAGGTACCCCTACTGGTGGTCCAAAGGACGAAACGCCGCCTGTATTAATAAAGGCAGATCCCCCAAACATGACCGTCAATTTTAATGAAAAACGTATACGACTATACTTTGATGAATACATTAAATTGACCGATGTTCAGAATCAATTGATCGTTTCACCCCCACTTAAATATTTGCCTGAAATAAAGCCGCTGGGAGGCGCGATGAAATTTATAGAAATCAACTTAAAAGACACTTTAAGGGCAAATACCACCTACACGATTAATTTTGGGCAAAGTATTGTTGACCATAATGAAGGCAATCCTACCAGTTTTTTAAGTTATGTATTTTCTACAGGTGATTATATTGATTCATTGAAACTCGCAGGTGCTGTAAAAGATGCATTCAATAAAAAGGCCGATGAATTTGTTAGTGTAATGCTCTATGAAATGGACAGTAGCTATAACGATTCGACCATTTTTAAACATCCTCCCAATTACATTACCAACACACTTGATAGTGTTCCGTTTTTTGAGCTCAAAAATTTAAAAGCCGGTCATTATGCCCTCTTTGGAATCACTGACAAGGCCAAAAACAATGTATTCGACCAGCGTTCAGATAAGATAGGATTTCTGAGCGATACTATACAATTGCCCACCGATGAGGTCTATCTGCTAAATCTTTTTATGGAAAGGCCCGATTACAGTGTTTCCGTGCCCAGCTATGCGGCAAAAAACAAAATTATTTTTGGCTACCAGGGCGAGGCGGAAGCAATAAGCATCAATACCCTTACCCAATTGCCGGACTCTGTAAAAACCATGATTAGAAAGGACAGTGAAAGAGACAGCTTGAATTATTGGTTGACCCCAACCGATATTGATTCTATCATATTTACTGTGGCCAACGTGCAGTTGAAAAAAATAGACACTTTTACTGTAAAAACCAGAAAATTGGCAGTGGATACCTTAAGGCTTGATCCGAGCCATCGGGGCAAATTGGGTTTTGAAGATGAATTCCACATTAATGCGTCAACACCATTGGTTCAATTAGATACTTCAAAAGTTGAGCTCATGAACCAAGACTCTCTTCGGTTACCAATAAAGATGCAACTGGATACAATTCGAAACAAAGTGATCATTGATTTCGAAAAACTGGGAAACCAAAAATATAACTTCACTTTGTTACCAGGGGCGGTTCAAGATTTTTTCGGCTCACAAAATGACACCTTACAATATCGTTTAAGTACAGGCAGTTATGCTGATTATGGGAATTTGCGTATGAACATAACCGGCGCCGTCGAATACCCAATAATTGTGCAGTTGACCTCTGAGAAAGGGGAAGTGAAGCGCGAAGTATATGCTACTGAGCCACGTTTGTTTGAATTCAATAATTTAGATGTGGGCAACTATGCCCTTAGGGTCATTTTTGATGCCAATGACAATGGTAAATGGGATACCGGCAATTATCTAAAGAAATTACAGCCCGAGAAAGTAAGCCATTGGCCCGAAATTTTGGAAATGCGTGCCAATTGGGACGAAATAAAAACTTTCAATATTCTAGAGTAAATCCATCTCTATCGTTTAAAAATTTCAATTTTTTTCTTTGCTCCAATATATGCGACATAGAAAGCTGTGATTCTAAAATTGTCTCTTTTTCGCTAAAGACCAATGGTTCTCCCAATACATCATAAATTGCCGAATGACCTGGGTATTCATACCCTGAGCCATCTAACCCAACACGATTTACACCTATACAATAGGCCATGTTCTCAATGGCTCGGGCCTTTAACAATGTTTCCCAGGCACTAATTCGGGGCTTAGGCCAATTGGCCACATATAGTAGTACATCATAATTTATATCATTACGTGACCAAACAGGAAATCTTAGATCGTAGCAAATAAGTGGCAGAATACGAAATCCTTTGAAATTGATTACTGTTCTAGCGTTTCCGGCCTTATATACTTTATGCTCACCCGCCAATGTGAAGGTGTGGCGCTTGTCATAATGATCAAATGTGCCATCGGGCTTAACAAAGAAAAGTCGGTTATAATATGCTTGGTTAGCGCAATAAACAATACTTCCTACAATTGCTGCATCTTTGTTTTTTGCTTGTTTTTGCATCCAATTTATAGTGCCATTCCCTTCCTTTTTATCAACATGATCTGGGTTCATGGTAAAACCAGTTGTGAACATCTCTGGTAGTATGATGATATCTACCTGTGTAGTTAGAGCATCTAATTTTTCCTGTAACATTTGCTTATTGGCCACAGGATTCTCCCAATGCAAATGTGTTTGTACAAGCGCTATGTTGAGGGTTTCATTCATGGTTAATCAACGTATACCTCATGAATATTATCTTTGACCATATGATAAAGATGTTCCAATTGGCTTTTTAAAATTCGCTCTTCTGACAATTCAGGCAGATTGTTCAATGAAAAATAAGCTGCCCCTTTCATATCAAAACCGGCTTTTAACTCACCCCCGGTAGCCTTGCAAAAGAACATTAGTTTATAAATATAGTATGGCTCTGCAGGATGTTTATGTCTTTGTTTGTCATATATGGCCAGTAATCTAACAGCCTCAGCCTCAATCCCTGTTTCTTCGAAGATTTCACGAATGACCACTTCCTTTGGTGTATTGCCAATATCAGCCCAACCTCCAGGAATGGTCCACTTATTATCAACACTTTCTTTGGCCATCAAAATTTCATTCTTGTCGTTAAGCACAAACCCCCTAACGTCGACTTTGGGCGTGGGGTAGTCCAATTGGGGAATGAAAAAACTATCCAATGTCACAAATGGTTCGTTGGCCAAGTGCGCCATCAATTTCAAACTTATATTTCGAAGTTCTTCATAGCGTTCGATGTCATATCCTTCTTCCGCATACACAAGGCCCGTTTCGGCAATGGCCTTTATTCTTTTAATTAAGTCTAATTGTTTTTTGGCGTCCATTCTTTATTGGCGGTATTTTTCCAGAAGCTGCATCATAGGTTTGCTTTCTTGCATTTTTGCATGATCATACGCTGTTTGACCACGTGCATCTTTTGTTTTTGGGTTGGCTCCATTATCAAGCAATAACGCAGCAATCTCCAATCTATTGAAGGTTGCAGCGTAAATTAAACAGGTTGCACCCATGGCATTGGTTTGGTTGACATTGGCGCCAGCGTCAATCAATTTTTTGGCGATGGCCGTAAATCCCTTAAAACAAACGCCCATCAATGCGGTATTACCCGAGCCATCTTGTTCATCAATAATAGCTCCGTTGGCCAAGAGTAAAGTGGTCAACGGCAAGTGCTCATAATAGGTGGCCAAAATCAACGGTGTCGAGCCTCTTTGGTCTCTCGCATGAATTAGTTTTGGCTGTTCAAGTAGCAATTCTTCTACCGCCTTTTCATTGCCATTTCGTATTTCGGTAAAGAACACCTCTGTATTATCCATAAAAGATTGTTGAAGATATTATTAAATACTACTGTTATCTAGTACAAACTTATTCAAATCACATCAATTTAACATGAAAAATGAAAGCAGTAGCGATATGGTTACCTCTTTTAGATTACCTTTAATTGCTTCTTTTTCAGAAGTCTAGAAAGTAGAACCTAAAAATACTAAGCAATGAAAAAATTAATGTTTCCCCTAGTTGTCGTCTTTTTGATGAGTTTTTTGCCCAATACAGGGCTAACCGAGGCCGAACGGGCCAAAGCAGTTGATCACTTAAATAAGACCAAAGACCATATGATGGAAGTCTTGGATGGCCTTACCGAGGATCAGCTTGATTTTAAACCGTCGGCAGATTCTTGGTCCATTGCAGAGTGCGTTGAACATTTGGCAATATCTGAAAATACCTTTGGCAGTATTGTACAAGCAACGGTTGCTGCGCCAGCAAACCCAGCCATGCGTGATTCAGTAAAATTGAATGATGACCAATTGTATGGCCTTATTGTCAACAGAGACCAAAAGGTCAAAACCTCTGAAGCCTTTGAGCCCAGCGGTAAATTTGGTTCATTTAAAGAAACCTTAACGGCTTTTTTAGACAAACGAAAAGAACATGTTGAATATGTAAAAACAACAACCCACGACTTAAGAAGCCATTTCAACAGTAACCTGCCTTTTGGAACAGTAGATGCCTATCAACTTCTCATTTTTGCCGCCGGCCATACCGAGCGGCATGTTTTACAAATGGAAGAGATTATGGAGCATGAAGACTTTCCGGAATCTGAAGATTAAAGAACCCAGCCAAAGTAAGCCCACTCCCAATCGGAGTGGGTTTTTTGTTTTAACGAACTCCCGGGGTAAAGTCTTCCGGCGCATTCTGAGGGTCATTGATGGTCCCTGAACCACCTGTATCATTGAAAATACTCCATTCTGAAAAGGAATATATCGGATTGGAAAATACTACATCTAAATTGCGCGAGGCCCGCCCATCTTCAAATTCGTGGTTGGTTCCCGTACCATCTTCGCCGATTATTCCAAAAACATCTATTACTGTCCCAAAAGGATCGACAAGTTGAACATTATCATCACCATTGGAATCTGCTGGGCTGTTGGTTGAAACCGCCAAATCTGGAAGAATACCATAAACACTCTCAAACTCCGTATCGTTGGGCGAAATAACAAATGTGCTAGATCCTTCAATTGTGAAACCTGAAAGGTCAATGGTTGAGCTCACCTCGGTATTGGCGTTGGTATATCTTTTCAAAAGCCACCCATTCATATCCAAGGCTTCATCAGCCGCATTGTAAAGTTCCAAAAATCTTGCGCCGGCGTTATTATTTGGGTCTGCCAATTCTGAAATAATTATTTGATTGCTAGTGAATTCAGTGACTAGTTCTGGACAACGTTCGTTCGTAAAATTAATGTCGGTCAGGTCTCTGATAGATAGGAATAAATCATCGTTTTCTGTTAACAACACTCCAACTATGGAGCCGTTGCCTGGAGGAAGCATATCATCTTGGAAGTCGGCAAATCCACTGTTCAATAACATGATGGTGTTGCCGTCACAATCTATTAAGGTTCGTTCGGTTTCTTCTTGTGGTTCGGCAAAACTTTGGTCCAATTCCTCCTCTACAAATTCCAAATTGTCAAATTGAACCAAAGTATTGTTTTGATCAAGGGTAAGATTGGCCAATGAACTTTGCTTTGGAATTATATTTTGAACCCCTTCACAACTTCTAAAAACATGTTCGGGCACTTTGAGCGCAGGCAACCTACCTACGCTAGTGGTGCCAAATGCGGCAAACGTTCCCCCCAGTTTAAAAACTCCTTTGCTTTGACCCAAATACAACCCTTTTAACTTGATCAGAATTTTTTGACCAGGTTCAAACAACAAATAAGAATCACGAAGGTCAATTTCAATTTGAAGGCCTCCTTCAGGATTTTGATACTTATCCTGAAAATGCAAAACACTAAAAAAATTGCCTGCCCTGTCAGAGGAGACCACATAACCCTCAATGACCCAATCTTCTTGTATTTGAAGCAATTCGCCTTGGTACAATGATTTTAATTCTTCAAATGAGTTTGTAGCCACAATACCATCAGAGCAAGCAGGGGCCAATGAGTCAAAATCGTTGTTATTTATGCAACCTTGGGCCAACAAAGCCAAGAAAATAGGTAAAATAGCGTTTCTAAACATTTTTAAAGCAAAGAGGAAAAAAAGATACTAGTAAACTTATTTATTTCAAAATCGCTTGAAATATAAATTCATACCGTTACAAACTATTAAAAAACTGCAGCGCCCTACCCTCGACATAACTGATGTTGTTTTGCCCCCAAAAACCGACATGGCCTCCATATTGGGGAGTTTCCAAAAGGAGATTTTGATTATTCAGGGCTTCTTCAAACGGAAAACACAAAGCACCCAAAAAAGAATCATTTTTGGCATTGATAATCAAACTAGGAACATTGATTTTTTCAAGAAACTGCCTACAGCTACACATGGCATAATACTGATTGGCATTTTTGAATCCGTGGGCCCTGCTGGTATAAACATCATCAAAATCTTTCAGGGTTATTATATTGTTAATTTGGTCAACACTCACACAATCAGGAAACATGCTTTGTTTAACGCGCAGTTTGGCTATCAGGTTTTTTTTAAACTTTTGGGCATACAACATATTTTTGGGTTTTAACAACTCTTCACAGGCATTGGCCAAATCGCAGGGTATTGAAACACCCACAGCACCTTTTATTTTTTGATTCAATATGTTATTCTCACCTAAATATTTCATAGCTAAATTTCCTCCCAAACTGAAACCCATCAAATAAATTTGTTGGTAATCTTTATGATGGAGCAGATGTGATATCACCTCCGACAAATCTTCCGTGGCCCCGGAATGGTAAGACCTATACAATGTATTTGGCGTGCCACTACAAGACCTGAAATTAACAGCACAAGCATCAAATCCGTTTTGGTTGAGCAGCTTGGCACTGCCCAAAATGTAATGTCTTTGGGCATTGCCTTCAAGCCCGTGCAGGAGTACAACCACTTTTTTGGTGGTACTAGGACTGTGGCTCCAGTCCAAATCTAAAAAATCTCCATCCGATAACTGTAGACGTTCTCTTTTTTGAACAAGCCCATTGACCTTTCTGAAAGCGCCGGCATAAATGGTGGCTATATGGCCGTTTTTAAAAAGAAGTGGTGGATTGTATTTTGATTCAATTTTAGGCATTGTTTAAACTATCTTGACACAAGTTTTACCTTGCAATAGGCGCCATACGAACGCATCACACGTTTTTGGGATAGCGCTCCAAAAGCTTGTATTGCTCTTTAATAGCCCCTTCAAATTCAGTTTTAAGCCCTTTAATCAATTCGGCTACCGGTAAGGTGTTTTCTATGGTGGTCACTCCTTGCCCTGCCGACCAAATAGTCTTCCAAGCTTTGGCCTCAGTATCCAATTCTTTTCCAAAGTCAACTTTATGGTTCTTTTTCAGGTCTTCCTCTGTTATACCTGCCGCTTTTAAACTTGAGGCCAAAAAATTGGCATGTACCCCAGAAATAGCGGCCGTATAGACTACGTCGCTAGCTCCTGCCTCAATGATCATTTGTTTATATTCTTCTGGAGCCTTGCTCTCTTCCGCATTTATAAATCGTGTGCCCATATAAGCTAAATCGGCTCCCATTTGCATTGCAGAAGCTATATCGCGCCCTGTACTAATACAACCGGATAACAGTATGGTCTTCTTAAAAAACTTTTTGACCTCGGCCACTAAACTCATGGGGTTAATTGTACCGGCATGACCTCCAGCACCTGCGGCAACCAAAATAAGACCGTCAACGCCAGCATCTGCAGCCTTCTGTGCATGCCTCTTTTTGATTACATCATGAAACACCAGCCCTCCATAACTATGAATAGCATCAATGACCATGGAGACTGCTCCCAACGATGTAATGACCAGCGGCACTTTATGCTTCATGCACAGTTTAACATCGGCTTCCAACCTTGGATTGGTAGGGTGAACAATGAGGTTTACACCAAACGGGGCTGGTTTTTTGCCAGTATCTTCTTCAAATTTTTTAAGTTCGGTCTTTATCTCAATCAACCATTCTTCAAAGCCCTCGCTGGTTCTTTGATTAAGCGCGGGAAAAGTACCCACTATTCCATTCTTACAGCATTCGATGACCAATTTTGGTCCCGAAATTAAAAACATGGGTGCTGCTACTGCCGGCAACGAAAGATCATTGATGAAAGGTGCTTTTTGGCTCATGACGATATCTAGGCTAAAAATTATTGGTAATCTTCAAATCTATGCTATTTTTACGAACTATTATGCATGCATAACAAAATAACTAATATGTTCTATAAAGAGTTTGAGGTTAGATGGAGCGATTTGGATGCCAACAGGCATTTGGCAAATTCAGCGTATATCAATTTTATGAGCCATACCCGTATGGCCTATTTATCGGCCTTGGGCTTTAACCAAAAAAGTATGGCGGCCTACCATATTGGGCCTGTGGTGTTTTATGAACATATGTATTATTTTAAAGAGGTCTTTGCAGGCAAACCTGTCAAAGTTTCGTTGGGGTTTCAAGGGATGAGTGAAAATGGTATGTTCTTCGAATTTCATCACAATTTTTATGATGCCCAAGGCAAAAACTTTGCCCATTGCGAAATGATGGGTGCCTGGATGGATTTAAACACGCGTAAATTGACCGGTTTGCCCCAAGTGTTTTTAGATGCTTTTGAAACTATGGAAAAAGACCCAAATTTTAAAGTTCTAACCAAAGAACACACCCGAAAATTCGTGAAAATACCTAAGGACTTGGTTTAGGCTTTTTACTGGCAAGATATACCCCTGTCAACACCAAAAGTGCAGCTAAAACTTTAACGATAGTTAAGGAGTCTTTCCCTACGGCAAGCGCAAAAAGTATTCCGAATATGGGTTGCACATATATGAAGGCCCCAATGGTAGAGGCCTTTAACTGTGTCATGGCAAAAATGTTGAACAGGTAGGTCATGAAGGTCGTGCACAAAATCACAAAAGCAATGACTCCGTACACCCAAAGTGGCATAATCGTCCACTCAATCTCTAAAAATTCTGGAAGCGTTATTGGTAAATTGATGATAACAGCAATGGTAAATAGCCACTTCATTAAAGTAAATGGGTGATACTTTTCAACAAGCTTTTTTGCTACTATCAAATAAGACCCGTAGGCCGTGGCATTCACAATAAATAATGCATTGCCCAAAGGAATATTAGGTGCATCTTGACGCAGTTCGGCCCCATAAAGGACTAATGCCAATGCCCCTACAAAACCCATAACTATTCCGAGTCCCTTGTTGAATGTTATTCTTTCTTTTAAGAACATTGCTGATAGTACTACAACAATTATAGGGCTTATGGTTACCAAAACAGAGCTGTTTATCGGGGTGGAGAGCTCCAATCCTTTAAAAAAAGAGAGCATATTGATCACCATGCCCAAAAGGGCACAGACCAGCATGCGACCCCAATCGCGTTTTTCAATACGCTCCTTGGGGCCTAAGAACGAAATGCCCCAAAACAAAATAGCGGCACCTACTACCCGAAGAAAAATAAATCCGAAAGGTTTTACATACAATGGCATTATGCCTTTAGCCACAGTATGGTTTATTCCATATATAGTGGTGGCTCCCAAGGCGGCCAAAATCGCCAAAGTTCGCTTGCTCATGAATGGAGTGCGGCCTTGGCACCTTCCACGGCTTTACGGGCGTTACCAATAAAAATTTCATTATTGACCAGCACAACGGGGCGCTTTAAAAAAGTATAGTGTTCCAAAATTAATTTTTTGAAATCTTTTTCACTCAATTGTACCTCATTCAGGCCGCGTTGGCGAAACAGCATTGCCCGTCTGCTGAACAATGATTCATAGTTGCCAGTAATCGCATACATCTCCTCCAGTTCTTTCTCGGTAATCCCTTTTGATTTGATCTCTCGAATTTCAATGCCATCCAATGGTTCCAATTCTTTTAATATTTTCTGACAGGTTTTGCACGTTTCCAAATGGTATATCTTTTTCATTGTCTTGGTAATTACAATGCAAAGAAACCCAATTTCAAACAATTCCACTATTTTCATATCCTCAAAACATCTATTTTGGAAAACCTTTTTATCATCGCCCAGCAAAACCGAAAATTTTATACCAGTATTTGAAAAACACCCCAAAGGAGGCTTTGTTTTTAGTGCCAAAAGGGTTCAATAACAACATTTGGTGGAACATTGCCCACGTGGTGGTCACACAACAGAAATTAGTTTATGGACTAAGTGGATTACCGCTTGTAATAGATGATGCGCTTGTGAAAAAATACGAGAAAGGCACCTACCCCAAAGGGGTGCCCAATGATGTTGAATTCGAAAACATTAAAAAGCTCCTTTTTTCTACAATTGAGCAAACTAAACACGATTTGGAAAATGGGCTTTTCGTGAATTTCACTCCCTATATGACCACTCCCAAAATACCGCTTAATTCGGTTGAAGATGCCATCGCATTCAACATGTTTCATGAAGGAATTCACTTGGGAACCATCATGGCTTTGGCCAAAACTATACAGGTAGCCTAATCAATAACTGTAAAATTTAAGAACTGGTTAATTTCTGAAAAAGGTAAGGTCAAAGTAATGGGGCCATCTGCATAGGAAGAAACCTCATATTGGTTGTAAATAAGCTGCACCCCTTCTGAACAATAGCCTAGGTTATTTGCCAGTCTAAAACGATTATTGGGAAACATAAAACCCGAATCATTGATGCCACCATTCATCGGAACACCTTCTTGTTGGCGAAATTTTGATTCAGCTAATTTAATAAAGCCCTCAATGTTGTCAATTAATTCTGTGCCTTCAATTTCAATGCCCCTTATTTTGTCAAAGTTCAATACATGTGTTTTGGTAAAGCCATGCGCACCACCAGTAAATAAAAACGACTCCACGCCTATTGTAATTAGTTGTGGGTCTTCGTACATAATAATGGCATCAATTTCAACCTCCCAACCAAGCACTTCATCTGCAAACGAAGATTGCATTTTTTGATAGGCTTTTTTGAATGAGGCAATGGCGTCTTCAACGGTTGAAATTTCCAGCTCATCATCAAAATGCAACGTTTCTATGATCTCTTCGCTCAATGCCGTATTAATTGCATTGGAAATTTTGGACTCTCCAAGTGCTTCTGGATACGATAGCCTTATTCTTGCGCAAATGTCGCACCGGTCTGCTTCAAGGGTCTTTTCTTCAAAGGTGAGGTTTTGTTCATCGGCGCATCCCATGAAGAAGAAGAATACAATCAATAGATAACAACCTATATTTTTAAACATAATTTGTATTGAAGTTCAAAAGTAACAATACATTTGCATGCACTACAAAGTAAATTATGAGCAAATCAGATTTAAAATTCAATAGTAAGACCATTCATGGAGGGCAACAACCTGATGCGGCCTATGGCGCCGTGATGCCGCCCATTTACCAAACCTCAACCTATGCACAATCTACCCCAGGAGGTCATAAAGGGTATGAATATTCAAGAAGTGCCAACCCTACAAGGACTGCCTTGGAAAATGCTTTGGCCAGTATTGAAAATGGCACTTACGGCCTCGCTTTTGCCAGTGGCCTTTCTGCCATTGACGCGATCATAAAATTATTGACTCCTGGTGATGAAGTAGTTTCGACCAATGACCTTTACGGAGGCAGTTACCGTTTGTTCAAGCAAGTATTTGAAAAATTTGGCATTACCTTCCATTTTATGGGCATGCAAAGTATGGACGCCATTGAGGCTAAAATCAATGCAAAAACCAAACTACTCTGGATTGAGACGCCAACCAATCCCATGATGAATGTAATCGATATCAAAGCAGTTGCCGGCCTTGCCAAAAAACATGATTTGCTTTTGGCCGTTGACAATACCTTTGCTTCTCCATATTTGCAAAGACCCTTGGATTTAGGTGCGGATATCGTCATGCACTCGGCGACAAAATATTTGGGAGGACATAGTGATGTTGTGGTAGGGGCCCTTGTAGTAAAAGATAAGGAGCTTGCCGACAAACTTTATTTTATTCAAAATGCCAGCGGCGCCGTTTGCGGTCCCATGGATAGTTTTCTAACCCTTCGTGGTATAAAAACTTTGCATGTGCGCATGCAGCGGCATTGTGAAAATGGAAAACTAATAGCCGAATATTTGGCTGATCACCCTAAAATTGGTAAGGTATACTGGCCCGGTTTTGAAGACCATCCCAATCATCAGATTGCCAAATCGCAAATGGATGATTATGGTGGAATGATCTCTTTTGTTCCCAACGGGAGCAGTTATGAAGATGCCATTAAAATTGTTGAAAAGCTTAAAGTATTCACACTTGCCGAATCATTGGGTGGTGTAGAAAGTTTGGCCGGTCATCCAGCAAGTATGACACATGCTAGCATACCTAAAGCCGAACGCGAAAAAAGTGGTGTGGTCGATGCTTTGATTCGATTGAGCGTCGGCATAGAGGATGCCTCAGATTTAATTGCCGATCTTGAGCAAGCCATCGGATAGCCAAAAATTGAAAATTTATAAAAAAAGGCTATTCAAATTATTTAAATAGCATATTTTTGGCTACATATTCCTAATTCAATAAAATCAACCCTTTTCAATTTGAAAAGGTTAACAATTTAGCAATCCGTTTATGGAAGAAAAAATCAATGCATTTATGGACGAGGTGAAGGCCAGAAATGGCCATGAGCCCGAATTTATTCAGGCCGTACAAGAAGTTGCGGAAACTGTAATCCCTTATATTGTTAAACATGACATTTACCACGGCAAGAATATTTTATTGCGCATGGTAGAGCCTGAGCGCTTGCTTTCTTTTAGAGTCGCATGGGTTGATGATGATGGTGAAATTCATGTTAATCGCGGCTATCGTATTCAAATGAACTCCGCCATTGGTCCTTATAAAGGTGGACTGCGATTTCATCCAACCGTCAATGCCAGTGTATTGAAATTTTTGGCTTTTGAACAAGTGTTCAAAAATAGTTTGACCACTTTGCCCATGGGGGGTGGCAAAGGGGGCTCCGATTTTGACCCAAAAGGTAAATCGGATGATGAGGTCATGCGTTTTTGCCATGCCTTCATGTTGGAACTAAACCGGCATATAGGCCCCAATACAGATGTACCCGCTGGTGATATTGGAGTAGGTGCCCGTGAAATAGGCTTCTTATTTGGTATGTACAAAAAAATAAGGAACGAATTTACCGGTGTTTTGACCGGTAAAGGTCTCTCTTGGGGTGGTTCAAAAATACGTCCTGAAGCTACTGGCTATGGTACGGTATATTTTGCCCAGAGTATGTTGAAGACCAAAAACAAGGATTTAAAAGGCAAAAATGTGGTGATTTCAGGTTCTGGTAATGTTGCCCAATTTGCTGCTGAAAAGGTGTTGCAACTTGGTGGTAAGGTCTTGACCATGTCAGATTCAGGAGGTTATGTTTACGACAAAGATGGAATAGATACCGATAAATTGGCCTTTGTAATGGATTTGAAAAATAATAAAAGGGGGCGAATTTCTGAATATGCTTCAAAATACCAATCTGCTGAATACCATAAAGGGAAAACACCATGGGATGTTAAATGTGATATCGCCTTACCATGCGCTACACAGAATGAGTTGGATGGTGAAGATGCCCAAAATTTGATAGACAACGGTTGCATATGCGTTGCTGAGGGTGCCAACATGCCCTCAACTCCAGAGGCTATCCATGCTTTCCATAAGGCCAAAATTCTTTTTGCACCAGGCAAGGCTTCAAATGCCGGTGGTGTGGCAACCTCAGGGCTCGAAATGTCACAAAACTCGCTTAGAATAAGCTGGACTCGCGAAGAAGTTGATGAAAGACTGCAGGGCATCATGGAAGACATTCATGATTCTTGCATAGAATACGGCAAAGAAGAAGATGGTTATTGCAATTATGTAAAAGGTGCCAATATTGCTGGCTTTGTAAAGGTCGCCGATGCCATGTTGGCCCAAGGCGTCATCTAAAAAAAGCGATTACATTTATAATATGCCCCGTAGTATATTTAAGTACTACGGGGTTTTCATTTGCTATATTTGAATTTGTTTGATAATCATGCAGGTCACCACCAAAGCCATTGTTCTATCTTCCCTCAAATACGGAGACTCCAGTTTGATCGTAAAAGCTTTTACGGCCTCAGACGGGCTTAAATCGTACTTGTTGAAAGGAGTATTGGCCTCAAAAAAAGGTAAATTAAAAGTGGCCTATTTTATGCCTTTAATGCAATTGGAAATTACGGCTGTTCATAAAAATAAGGGCACTTTGGAGTCCATTAGAGAAGTTAAAGTACTCAATGCCTATTCAAGTTTACACACCCATATTGTCAAAAATGGTTTGGTTCTCTTTTTATCCGAAATGTTATCAAGCAGCATACAGGAAGAAGAAAAAGACGCGGCACTTTATCAATATTTGGAAAACGCCCTCAATTGGCTTGATGTGCATGAAAACATCGCTAATTTTCATTTATTGTTTCTTCTCAATTTAAGTAGATTCTTAGGTTTTTACCCTGATCGTGAAAACCAAGATGCCCCATTCTTTGACTTGTTGGAAGGATGTTTTGTCGTCGCCCCTTCGCTTAACCCATTGATTGAAAAGGAAAATTTAAATTATTTCAAACAGCTTTTGGGCATAAATTTTGATGCTTTAGATGGAATTAAAATGGCCAAGATGCATCGAGAATCACTTTTAAAATCAATCATTCTCTATTTTGAATTACATTTGCAGGGATTCAGAAAACCCAAATCCTTGGCCGTTCTCAACGCTGTTTTTCAATAAAATGCGCATACTTCTTATCGCCATCTTTACCGTCTTTGTGTCAAACCTTATTCAAGGACAGGAAATTCTTGTTTTGGATGCCGACTCAGGACAACCAGTAGTGAATGCCGCGGTTTTTAATCTTGACAAGAGCAAAACGGCGGTGACTGATTTTGATGGGCGTTGTGATCTTTCCATATTTACTAAAAACGAGCGGATTGTTTTTAAACACATTAGTTATCAAATATTGAGAACCACCAAGGAACTTGTTTTAAAGAAGAATCTACAGGTGATGCTTCAATTAAAACCCGAGCAATTGGATGAAGTGGTTATGTCGGTTTCTAAATGGGAACAACAAAAGCGCGATATCCCACAAAAAGTTGCCTCAATTGATGCGAGAAGCATTGCCTTTACCAATCCACAAACAGCCGCAGATTTATTGCAAAATAGTGGGAAGGTATTTGTTCAAAAAAGCCAATTAGGGGGTGGCAGCCCTATGATTCGTGGTTTTGCGACCAACAGACTATTGTTATCAGTTGATGGCGTGCGCATGAACAATGCCATTTTTAGAGGTGGTAATATTCAAAACGTGATTTCTATTGATCCATTTACCATAAGAAACACAGAGGTCATTTTTGGTCCTGGTTCGGTCATTTATGGCAGTGACGCGATAGGTGGGGTGATGAATTTTTTCACCCAGGACCCTCGCTTTTCATATACCGATAGCCTAACGTTTTCTGGGAGAGTAAATTACAGATATGCCTCAGCGAACAATGAAAATACCGTTCATGCCGATTTCAATATTGGTAAAAAGACGTGGGCTACATACACCAGTTTTACCTATAACAGCTTTGATGACCTTAAAATGGGCAACCATGGGCCAGATTCATACTTGCGAAATGCGTATGTAATACGAGAAAATGGGCAAGATGTTTTGGTCAACAACAATACGCCTAAAAAACAAGTGCCCACCGGCTATGACCAAATCAACATACTCCAAAAATTTCGATATAAACCCAATTCCATATGGACATATGATTTGGGGCTATACTATTCTGAAACATCTGACTTTTCCCGTTACGACCGACTAATTAGGCCCAACAGCACTAATGATGGCCTGCGCTCGGCAGAGTGGTTTTATGGGCCTCAAAAATGGTTTATGGGCAATTTTCAAATTACCAAAAAAGGACAGAACAAATTCTATGATGGTGTTAAATTGACCACAGCCTATCAGTTTTTTGAAGAAAGTAGAAACGAACGTAATTTTCAATCTACAGACCACTTTACCAATCAAGAAAATGTTAATGCACTCTCTGTTAATCTTGATTTTGAAAATAAGAAAATTGGAAATTTAAGACTGTACTATGGCGCGGAGTATATATTTAACAAAGTCAACTCAGAGGGCAGCCAACAAAACATAGATACCGAATCCATCATAGATGCCGCACCCCGCTATCCAGACAATGCTAAATGGCAAACAATGGCCGGTTATTTGAATGGAGAATATCAAATTAAACCCAATTTTACCTTGCTTTCAGGATTTAGGTACAGCCAGGTATGGGTAGATGCCGAATTTGACAAAACTTTTTATCCCTTTCCTTTCGACGAGGCCGATTTGATCACAGGGGCATTAACAGGTAGTATTGGCTTTAGTTGGTTTCCACAGGCCAATCTACAGATTACTTTAAACGGCTCTACAGGTTTTAGGGCGCCCAACATTGATGATATTGGGAAAGTATTTGATTCTGAACCCGGTTCGGTGGTAGTGCCGAATCCAGATTTAGAACCCGAATATGCCTATAACATAGATTTTGGGGTCAGTAAAAATTTCAATAATAAGCTAGTGTTAAAGGCCGCGACATTTTATACCTATTTGGTAGATGCCCTGGTACGTAGAGATTTTACGTTTAATGGCCAAACAGAAATAGAATATAACGGAGAAACCAGCAACGTACAGGCAATTCAAAACGCGGCAAGGGCCTATGTATATGGTTTCGAATTTGGTATGGACGCCTTCTTGGGTGAACATTGGTCATTGGCGTCAAACATGACCATTACCAATGGCAATGAAGAAGATGATGATGGTACAGATTCTCCGGCCCGCCATGCGGCACCTACCTTTGCCGATTTACATCTACTTTGGCAAAATCAAAAAATAAAGACCGATCTATTTGTAAATTATAATGCCGAAATAGATTTTGATAATTTGGCGTTTACAGAACGTAGCAAAGATTTCATTTATGCCATTGATGCAAATGGAAATCCCTATTCACCTTCTTGGTATACCCTCAATTTTAGGTCTCAATATCAAATAACACCATCCCTTTTGGCCACTATGACATTTGAAAATATTACTGATCAACGTTACCGCACCTATTCTTCTGGTATTGTGGCGCCTGGAGCCAATTTAATTTTTGGTTTGGGCTACCAATTCTAAAATATTTAAACTTTTTCGTAGGGTTTTTTCAAATCAACTTGTTCTATAAGCGAACTAATAATTTTCAAAATTTAATAATTATGAAACATTTATTTAAAACTACAGTTTTCGCTTTGGTAATTTCATTGATGGCAACTTCTTGTAGTAAAGACGACAATGAAGATGTAAACTTTGATGAGGAATCGTATAACACAACTTTTAAATTAACTGATGCCCCTATTGACGACTCCAAAGTTGAGGCGGTGTTTGTTACTATAACCGATGTCAAAGTTGACGGAAATTCATTGAACGGTTTCACAGCGACCACTGTTGAACTATCTGCCTTGGTCAACGGCCAAACACAAACTTTGGGCAATCTTGACTTACAAGCTGGCTCGTATTCGAACATTGAATTGGTTTTGGATTATGACACCGATGTAAATGGCAATGCTCCTGGTTGTTATGTAGAAATGGCCAATGGCGAAAAAGACAAATTGGAAGCTTCGGCGAACAGCATCAATGTCAATAAGACTTTTGAAGTCTTGGCATCGACTTCCAATGATATTGTCATCGATTTTGACTTAAGAAAAACAATAAAGGAAGAGGAAAACAACCTGTCAAGTGACTTTGAGTTTGTTACGATGTCTGAATTACAAGCAGGAATCAGAGTGGTAAACGATGAAATGGCCGGGAGCATTTCTGGTACAGCCAATGATGCTGAAAATACCTCTGATAAAATCATTGTTTACGCTTATGAGCAAGGAACATTTAATGAAGAAACTGAAACCCAAGGATCGGGTGCCAGCAATGTTACTTTTGCCAATGCCGTAACCAGTGCCGAAGTTGATGGTTTGGGCAATACTTATAATCTGTCTTTTATTGCCGAAGGTATGTATGAACTTGTTTTTGTATCGTATACTGAAGATTCTAACAATGAACTGCAATTCAACGCATTGCTTGAGGCAGAGTCAACAACTGGATTGAACTTAGGGGCCATTTCGGTTTCATCGGCCTTACAGGTAAATGCCAATGTGACCATTACTGGAACCATGCAATAACATTTGATTACCAACAAATAATAAAAAGCCCCTTTCCAGGGGCTTTTTCACTTTTAGAAAAGAATAAAAAAAACCCCAACTAATTATAGTCGGGGATTCAATAATTTATAACGAGTACTAAGAATTAATTGTCGTCAGTAGCGTCTTCAACTTCTTTGGCAACTTTGTTCGCAGCATCTTTGGCATCCTTGCCTATTTCTTGAGCACCTTTTTTGATGCTTTCACCTGCTTTTTTAATGCTGTCCATGGCTTTCTCACCGGCTTCTTTAACTTCATCACCAGCTTCTTTTGCCTTGTCTAAGGCATCTTCACCTGCCTCTTTTAGGTTTTCACCAGCTTCTTTAAGATTGTCACCTGCTTCGTCCATGGCGTTTTCGGTTGCAGAAGCTGCATCTTCAGCTTTTTTTTCCATTTCCTTACATGAGGTTAACACCGAAGATGTCATTGCCAATGCCAAAACGGCTAGAAATACTTTTTTCATTTTAATGGGTTTTAGATTATAATGATTTATCAATATACGGGTAAAAATAAGTTTTGGCCGTAAATCTTTAATCTTTGGACACATGAAAAGGATTTAAGTCACTGATTACTGCCGAATTCCGTCTAATTCATTAATTTTGCAACCTTGTAAATTATAAGTGGTCGTGAGTAAAAAGTTTAAAGAATATCAAGGCTTGAATCTTCCCCAAACTGCCAATACAGTTCTGGCTTATTGGAAAGAGAAACGCATTTTTGAAAAAAGTGTTTCAACAAGAGAGGGCAGCCAAAGTTATGTGTTTTACGAAGGCCCGCCATCGGCCAATGGTATGCCGGGTATTCACCATGTTATGGCGCGTACCATCAAAGATATTTTTCCTAGGTACAAGACCATGAAGGGCTACCAAGTGAAGAGAAAGGCAGGTTGGGATACCCATGGTCTTCCCATTGAACTCGGTGTTGAAAAAGAATTGGGAATCACAAAAGAAGATATTGGCACTAAAATATCCATTGAAGAATATAACGCCGCCTGCAAAAAAGCGGTCATGCGATATACCGATGTCTGGAATGAAATGACAGAAATGGTAGGTTATTGGGTCGATATGAACGATCCCTATATTACCTACAAGCCCAAATACATGGAAACCGTTTGGTGGTTATTAAAACAGATTTATGACAAAGGGCTAATTTATAAAGGCTACACCATTCAACCCTACTCTCCTAAAGCTGGCACAGGCCTGAGCAGTCATGAATTGAACCAACCTGGCACCTATCAAGATGTGACAGATACCACGGTAACAGCACAATTCAAAGCCAAAAAAGAGAGCCTTCCAGACTTTTTAAAAGTCTTTGAGGGCAATACATATTTGCTCGCATGGACCACCACGCCTTGGACATTGCCTTCAAACACCGCATTGACGGTAGGGCCAAAGATTGATTATGTTCTGGTCAAAAGTATCAACCAATACACCTTTGAACCAATTATGGTCATTCTGGCCAAAAAATTGGTAGGCAAATTGTTTGCGGGTAAATTTTATGAGGTTGATGATGAAACGGCCTTTGCCAACTATTCGTCCGGTGACAAAAAGATACCCTATCAAGTTATTACAGAAGCCAAAGGTGATAAATTGGTAGGTATCCGATATGAACAATTAATAGATTACGCACAACCTTATCAAAGACCCGAAAACGCCTTTAGGGTCATCGCCGGTGACTTTGTAACTACAGAAGATGGAACTGGAATAGTGCACACGGCGCCAACTTTTGGTGCTGATGATGCCATGGTGGCAAAATTGGCCGAGCCGGAGGTTCCCCCATTATTGGTATTGGATGAAAACAACAATCCGGTACCCTTGGTAGATCTTCAGGGAAAATTTAGGCCAGAACTCAAAGAATTTGGGGGCAAGTATGTCAAGAATGAATACTATGAAGATGGTCAAGCGCCCGAAAAATCAGTCGATGTAGAAATTGCCATAAAGCTCAAAGAAGAAAACAAAGCTTTTAAAGTTGAGAAGTATGTACACAGCTACCCCAACTGCTGGCGCACAGATAAACCCATTCTTTATTATCCGTTGGATTCTTGGTTCATAAAAATAACAGACGTCAAAGGCCGTATGTTCGAGTTGAACCAAACAATCAATTGGAAACCAAAAGCTACGGGCGAAGGTCGTTTTGGCAATTGGCTGGCCAATGCCAACGATTGGAATTTATCGCGCTCCCGATACTGGGGTATACCCTTGCCCATTTGGCGGACAGAAGATGGTTCGGAACAAATTATGATTGGTTCCGTGGCAGAATTAAAGGCTGAAATAGCAAAAGCCGTTGAAGCCGGAGTACTTGAAAAAGATGTTTTTGAAGATTTTGTTGTAGGCGATATGAGTGAGGTCAATTATAATAAAATTGACCTACATAAGAATATTGTCGATCAAATCACATTGGTTTCAGACTCGGGCAAGCCTATGATTCGTGAGGCGGACTTGATCGACGTTTGGTTTGATAGTGGTTCTATGCCCTACGCACAATGGCATTACCCTTTTGAGAATAAGGATTTGATTGACAAGGGCACCTTTTTTCCCGCCGATTTTATTGCGGAGGGCGTTGATCAAACCAGAGGTTGGTTCTATACCCTTCATGCAATAGGCACCTTGGTCTTTGATACAGTAGCATACAAAAATGTGGTTTCAAACGGCCTTGTTCTTGACAAAGAGGGCAAAAAAATGTCAAAAAGACTGGGCAATGCAGTTGATCCATTTGAAACATTACCAGAACACGGTGCCGATGCCACCCGTTGGTACATGATTTCAAATGCCAATCCTTGGGACAATCTTAAATTTGATATAGACGGTATTATTGAAGTAAAGCGCAAATTTTTTGGAACACTTTACAACACCTATTCCTTCTTTTCATTATATGCCAATATAGATGGCTTTACTTATGCTGAAAAAGAAGTTGCCTTAGCGGATAGACCTGAATTAGATCAATGGATTCTATCTGAATTAAATACCGTAATCAAGGGCGTAGATGCGGCCTATGACGATTATGAGCCCACCAAGGCGGCCAGAATGATTGCTTATTTTGTTCAAGAAAATTTAAGCAATTGGTATGTGCGTTTGAGCAGAAGGCGTTTTTGGAAAGGCGATTATCAACAAGATAAAATATCGGCCTATCAAACACTCTATACTTGTTTGGTGTCCATTGCAAAATTAGGCGCCCCAATTGCCCCATTTTTTATGGATCAGCTCTATCAAGATTTGAACGAGGTCACTCAAAAAGAAGCCTTTGAAAGTGTTCATCTGGCAAATTTTCCAGAGTTTGATGGTAAGATGGTCAACTCCAGCCTGGAGCAGAAAATGCAGACTGCCCAAAAAATTTCATCCTTGGTACTTTCCATCCGTCAAAAAGAGAAAATTAAGGTTCGTCAACCTTTACAAAAAATTATGATTCCCATAATGAGCGACGCCCAAAAGACTGAAATTGAGGCAGTCGCCGACCTGATCAAATCTGAAGTGAATGTCAAACAGATTGACCTTATGGACGATGCATCTGGTATTTTGGTGAAACAAATAAAACCCAACTTTAAGGTGTTGGGCCCAAAATATGGCAAGGATATGAAAGCTGTTTCACAAGCAATTCAGGGGTTAGAACAGAAAGATATCCAAAAAATAGAGCAGGAAGGCGAATTATCGCTCATTTTAGAAAATAAAAGTATTAAATTACAGTTGTCGGATGTAGAAATAACCTCTCAAGATATTGAAGGTTGGTTGGTGGCCAGTTCAGGGGCGCTAACCGTCGCTTTGGACATAACCATTGATGATGCCCTTAAAAATGAAGGTATCACGAGAGAATTGGTCAATCGCATTCAAAACTTAAGAAAAGACTCAGGCTTTGAAGTAACCGACAAAATAGACCTAAAAATATTGAAAGACGGTCACGTTGAAAAGGCGGTCGCCAGCAATGAGCAGTATTTAAAAAGTGAAACATTGACTGCAGACCTTCAATATAAAGATCATTTGGAAGAAGGCACGGAAATTGCTTTCGACAATGTAAACACAAAATTGTTCATCCAAAAACATTAAACATGGCAGAAGACTTAAAAGTAAGATATTCAGATAAAGATTTGGCCGAATTCAAATCATTGATCGAAGAAAAAATAGAAAAAGCTAAAAGTCATTTAGATTTATTGCGCAGTTCATACATGAACGATGGCAATAATGGCACAGATGATACATCGCCCACTTTCAAAGCCTTTGAAGAAGGTTCTGAAACTATGAGCAAAGAAGCAAATACCCAATTGGCCATTCGTCAAGAAAAGTTTATTCGCGATCTTAAAAATGCTCTTTTGCGCATAGAAAATAAAACCTATGGCATATGCAGGGTGACCGGCAAGTTGATCAATAAAGATCGTCTCAAATTGGTACCCCATGCGACTTTGAGCATTGAGGCCAAAAACATGCAATCATAGCAAACACCCTTTGGTGTTTTAAAAGATGAGGGTTCAGCCACTTATAATTTTGTTCTTTTTGTGGTTGACGACACTAAGTGCGCAAAAAATTGTGGAAAAAAGGATATTAAATCCTGAAAGCAAATTTATACAGCTAAATACCAAAAACTGTTTTGTTGTAAATGTAAACTCTTCCAATTCGCCTCAGATGATCGTGAAGGCCTCCATGGAAGGGGAATACCAAAAAGATTTGGTCGTACGCATTGAAGAAGATGGCCAAAATGTGCTAGTAAGCGCAGACTTTTTGCCCAATTTTATTCAACCAAATGACAAATTGAGTGCCCATAAAGTGATATCCATTGCATTGGATCTCATTATACCCGCAAATACCAATATTTCAATACATGGAACAACGAGTGATGTGGCCGTTCAAGGTATTTATAAAACTGTTGAAATAACACTTTCCGACGGCGTTTGCAGACTTCAACATCAATCTGAAACCACCAAAGTCCAAACCCAAAAAGGCAATATCATTTTACGAACAAATAAAGGACGGATTACGGCCCAAAGTATCTACGGCAAAGTGCTGAACACGGAAATTCCCAAAGGCAACGGCAGTTACATTTTAAACTCCGTTGAAGGTGATATCACCATTCAAAAAACCGAATAATATGGCTATTTTTGCCGCTTTAGTAGTAGAAGTATGAGTTTAAAGAAGTCGTTGATTCTAATTATTGCAATCCTAGTCGTAGACCAAGTAAGCAAGGTCTATATTAAAACCAATTTTGTTCTTGGTGAATCTGTAATTGTATTTGATTGGTTCAAAATTCTGTTCATTGAAAATGAAGGAGCTGCCTGGGGGACCAAATTGAGCGATATTTTACCTATATCTGAGTCGGCCGGAAAGTTATTCTTGACCATTTTTAGGCTTTTTGCCATTATAGGAATAGGTTATTGGCTCTACGATATCATTAAAAAGAAATCTCCTAAGATTTTAATCTTGGCCGTATCATTGATTTTTGCAGGCGCATTGGGCAATATCATAGACTCTGTCTTTTACGGCTTGTTGTTCAATGATAGCAACAATCAAGTAGCCAGTTTATTTTCAAAAGATCCCTATGGTTCTCTATTTCACGGAAAAGTGGTCGACATGCTCTATTTTCCCTTGATTGACACTCAATTGCCTAACTGGCTACCATTTGTGGGGGGAAACAATTTTAGGTTTTTTGAGCCCATCTTTAATATAGCCGATACGGCCATAAGTACCGGAGTTGGCATTCTAATCTTTTTCAACAAAAAGGCGTTTCCAAAACAACCACCTCAAAATTGATAAACGCGGTCCGGATTCACACAATAATCTAGTTTAACATCTCCTTCATGTGTATCTTCAATTTTGTCGACCGGTTCAAAAAAGGATAAACCTATTTTAATGGTTTCTGGCCTACATTTTTGCAAAAAGCAATCATAAAACCCTTTGCCATATCCAACCCGGTTACCCAGCTTGTCAAAAGCCAATAAGGGAACAAATACAACATCAATTTTAATTTCAGGTATTTCTATACCCTCAACCGGCTCTGGTATATTTAAGGTATTGGGCATCAAAACTGTTGCATCGGTTAGTAAAAAATGGTTTAGTCGGTTCTTGCTCGTGACCTTGGGTACTACAATATGCTTATCCTTGCCATGAAGAATGGCCATAACGGCATTGGTATCAACCTCTTTGTTTTTTGCAATGGAAAGAAAAATGTGGTAATAAGAATAGTGCCAAATAGGCATGCCCAAAAGGGCATTTGCTATTTTTAGGCTTAGATTATCGATATTTTCGGAAGAAAGGGACGTTCTTTTCGCAAGATACGCCAGTCTCAATTCACTTTTGAGCATCTACTGAAGGTAGGTCAATTTTATTCGGGGGAAGTTTTAGGCGTTACTTAGTCTCTTGAAGCAACAGCAAAGTAAATTTTAATGAACAACATTAAAATTAAATACATACCTAAAACGATAAAATAGTTTTCCATATGGTCCGTAATATTTGCTCTAAAACTAAAAAAAAAATGGAATTAATCCTATGAACGGTTATTTTTTCTCGTTGAAACGCATCATTTTTACAAATACTTTAACAAAAAAAGTCGTTTGCCTCATTTATCTGCTTCAATTCTAGGTTTTTATGAAAATATTCTCACAAAAATCATATGGCGAATTACACAAAAGGCCGATCGGCCACTATTAATTAAAAACATAGTAAATTAAGGGTCTGTTTAGAATAGTATAATTACTGCTTTTTCAATGTCTCAATTGCCCCTCGAAATTCAATTAAGTGCTCTGCCCAACAATCCAGGTGTTTATCAATTCTATGATGTTGATGACAAGATTTTATATGTTGGCAAGGCCAAAAATCTTAAAAAGAGGGTTTCATCGTATTTCAACAAAACACATGAGTATGGCAAAACCAAGGTCATGGTCAAAAAAATTAAGACTATAAAGCACATTGTGGTAGCTTCAGAGTCCGATGCCCTATTGCTTGAAAATAGTTTGATTAAAAAGCATCAACCAAGATACAACGTACTCTTAAGGGATGATAAAACTTATCCATGGATTTGCATTAAAAATGAACGTTTCCCCCGCATTTTCCCCACAAGAAAAATCATTAAGGACGGTTCAGAATATTATGGCCCCTATACCAGCATGAAAACCGTAAGAACTTTGTTGGACCTTGTCAGAAGCGTTTATCCATTGCGGACCTGTTCTTACGATTTATCAGCCCAAAACATCGATGCCGGTAAGTATAAACGATGTCTTGAATACCATTTGGGAAATTGCCTGGCACCCTGTGAAGGACTGCAAAGCGTGGATGATTACAACAGGCAAATCGAAGATATTCGTCAAATTGTCAAAGGCAACTTTAAAAGTTCATTACAATATTTTAAACATCAAATGAAGGCTCGAGCAGAGGCCATGGAATTTGAAAAAGCTCAAAGAATCAAAGAAAAAATAGAAGTACTTGAAAATTATCAGGTAAAATCGACCATTGTCAATCCGAGGATCAACGACGTGGATGTGTTTTCAATATATGATGACCAAACCCACGCCTATGTCAACTTTTTACAAGTTTCACATGGTTCTATTATTAGATCCTATACCATGGAAATTAAAAAGAAGTTGGATGAAAGCAAGAGTGAGCTTTTACGTTTGGCCATTATAGAAATTCGACAGCGCTTTAATCTTAATTCGAAGGAGCTTTATCTTCCATTTGATATTGAGCTGGATGGTGATTTAAAATTGACCGTTCCCAAGCTGGGTGACAAAAGAAAATTGTTGGACCTGTCTCTTAGAAATGCCATGTTCTTTAGGCAAGAGAAGTTTAAACAAATGAAGATCGTTGACCCCGATCGTCATGCCAAACGCATTATGGCCCAAATGAAGGCCGACCTAAGACTTTCACAAGAGCCTACACACATTGAATGTTTTGATAATTCAAATATTCAAGGTAGCAACCCAGTCGCCGCTTGTGTGGTTTTCAGAAATGGAAAGCCATCAAAAAAGGAATATCGCCATTATAACATTAAAACCGTTGAGGGCCCAGATGATTTTGCCTCTATGGAAGAAGTGGTGTTAAGGCGTTACAAGCGCCTATTAAATGAAGATGAGCCCCTACCACAATTGATCGTTATTGATGGTGGTAAGGGACAACTTTCGTCAGCCATAAAAAGTTTGGATCTTTTGGGGCTTAGAGGTAAAATTGCCATTATTGGCATTGCCAAAAGGTTGGAAGAGATTTATTTTCCCAAAGACCCCATTCCATTATATCTTGATAAAAAATCGGAAACCTTAAAAATTATCCAACAATTGCGGAATGAAGCCCATCGATTTGGCATTACTTTTCATCGCAATAAGCGCAGTAAGGCCGCTATTAACAGTGAACTTGAAAAAATTGAGGGCATCGGCGGCAAAACTGCCGAACAACTACTGAAAAAATTTAAATCGGTCAAGCGAATTCGAGAGGCTTCAATTGATACCTTAGCAGCATCAATTGGCATGGCCAAGGCCAAAAAAATATATGAATCCTTTCATTGACCAAATCCAATATGTTTAAAAACTGCCTTTTAATCCTTTTTCTGTTATTTGCGACGGCTCTTTGGTCTCAGCAAGAGCCAAAGATAGGGCTGGTGCTCAGTGGTGGTGGCGCAAAAGGTCTGGCTCATATTGGCGCCTTAAAGGTGATTGAAGAAGCTGGTGTTAAGATTGACTATATAGGTGGAACCAGCATGGGTGCCATTGTTGGCGCGCTTTATGCTTCGGGCTATTCGGCTAATGAACTTGATTCTATTTTCAATTCGACCAATTTTGCCGAACTAATTCAGGACAATGTTCCCCGTGGGGCAAAAAACTTTTATGAGAAAGATGATTCAGAGCGGTATGCCTTGGGGCTTCCTTTCGATAATTTCAAAGTAAGCTTTCCTGAAGCCATTTCTGGTGGGCAAAATATTTATAATGAATTTGTTAGGCTACTTTTTCATGTTAAGGATATTAATGATTTCAACAACCTGCCCATCCCGTTTTTATGTATGGCGACCGATGTAGAAACAGGCAAATCAATTTTACTTGACAGGGGGTATTTGCCAGAAGCGATTATGGCCAGTGGAACCTTCCCCTCACTATTTGAACCCTCGGCAGTCGATGGCCAAATACTCATCGACGGCGGAGTGGTCAACAATTATCCGATAGATGAGGTCAGAGCCATGGGCGCTGACATAATTATCGGGGTCGATGTGCAACATGGTTTGGCCAAGAGGGAATCTTTATTATCGGCTACCGAAATTTTATTGCAGATCAACAACTATAGAACTGTGAATGACATGGCCAAAAAAAAGGGCCTTACCGATGTTTATATAAAACCTGATATCGAAAAATACTCTGTCATTGATTTTGAAAAGGGCTCGGCCATCATCAAAGTCGGTGAAAAAGCAGCAGATTCGGTACGAAATGAACTATTACAATTGGCCAAAGGCCAGCAAAACCGTGCTCCCACTATTGAGCGGGTAAAATTAACGGACAGTCTTATTATCAATAGATTGATCATTGAAGGCAATGAACGCTATACCCGTGGCTATGTGAAAGGAAAATTGCGTTTTAAACTGGCCGACAAAATCACATTTGATAAACTACAGCAGGGTATAAGTAATCTGGCCGCCACAGGTAACTTTAAAACCATACGTTATAAATTGGTTTCCAATGGCTTGGGCACCGACCTAATTTTAAATATTAAAGAGAATCCTGTAAAAATGTACTTGAAAATGGGTGCTCATTACGATGATTTGTATAAAAGTGGTGCACTGATCAACCTTACCAGAAAGAACCTGTTTTTAAAAGACGATGTGGGCTCCTTTGACCTTATTTTGGGAGACAACATAAGGTACAATTTGCAATACTATTTAGATAAGGGCCTCTATTGGAGTTTTGGTGTAAATTCCTCTTTTACTGATTTTAACGAAGAAATAGACTTTGCATTGATACAATCCAATTTCGATGTAACTGATGACCCCAATATTGGTGAAATCAATCTTGACGTAACAGACCTAACCAATCAGATTTATCTACAAACCGTACTCAAAGAAGAGTTTGCTTTCAGTATCGGTGTGGAACACAAATTATTGAAGTTTAGCACCCGAACCATCAATAATATAAATCCGGAGCCAGAAGATGGCTTCACCCCTTCGGGCAAT
>JABDND010000083.1 GCA_013001145.1 Croceitalea sp.
AGAGTCTTTACCTTCATAAGGGATGGCTCCTATACCTTTAAAATATTCTTTGTCTCCCAGTATAATCATGATGATGCTATTTTATTGTTGATTAGTTGTAACTCTTTATTCCATTGATTGTATGCCACTTTAAGTTGCTCCTTATCTTCATTGGGTATGTAAACTTTTTCAAAGTCATTCTTAGTTGTCAGTGAGAATGCTGCATAACCTTTTTGTGAAATAATACAAGCTCTGGCAGCGCCAATGGCCCCTGTGGTATTGTGTATTTCTATTTTCTGTTCAATAAGAGTGGCCAGTGTGGTTGCGAAAATTTTGGAACGAAAAAGGTTGTCATTGCCCGCACGCATTACTTTCGATTGAATTTCGTCAGCTTTCATGATATTAAATCCATAGACAAATGAGAAAGCGATACCCTCCAATGCAGCTCGACAAATATGGGCTTGGTTGTGCCTGTTGAGGTCTAAATTGAGGATGTGGGCACCCAAGTTTTGATTGTTGAGCATACGTTCTGCGCCATTTCCAAAGGGAATAATGCTTAGTCCGTCACAGCCTGCAGGAACCGAGCTCGCTAGAGTATTCATTTGTTCATATGAATTTACCTTAAGGTTGTTCCGCAGCCAACGGTATAGAATACCTGCTCCGTTGATACATAGCAGTTTGCCAATTACTTTGTCCGTTTTTATGTGATAGTTCACATGTGCAAAATTGTTGACCCGTTCACTTTCTTTCGAAGACAATGAATCTGTAATTGCATAGATGACACCCGATGTGCCGCCGGTAGCAGCCATCTCACCTGGCCGTAAAATATTTAATGCCAGCGCATTATTGGGTTGATCACCAGCACGATACAAAATGGGGGTTCCGGCCACTAGACCGCTCTCGGTTGCACCCTTTGATGATAATTGCCCCTGTATCCCAATCGTATCAACAATTTGAGGAATCAACTTGGTGTCAAAGTCAAAATGGTCCAAAACTTTGGAAGCCACTTCACCTTTTTTGAAATTCCATAGAATACCTTCAGAAAGCCCAGAAATGGTCGTGGTCATTTGACCGGTAAAACGAAAGGCCAAATAATCGCCCGGGAGCATGAATTTATAAACCTTTGTATAAATTTCGGGCTCTTGTTTTTTGACCCAGGCCAATTTTGAAGCGGTAAAATTGGCAGGTGAGTTCAATAAGTTTTCCTTGCAATATGAAGCGCCTATTTTTTCAAAAGCTTCATGCCCTATTGCTACGGCTCTGCTATCACACCAAATAATGGCATTGCGTAATGGATTCCCTTCTTTGTCAAGCACGACCAGCCCGTGCATTTGATAGGCGATACCAATCCCTTTAATATCTTTTTCGTGGATGTTATGTGTTTTTTTAATTTTTTGAATGCCCAAACACACTGCTTGCCACCAGTCTTCAGGATGTTGTTCGGCCCAGCCCGTTTTTGGGGCATGAATGGCCATCTCGTTTTCAGGTTCTTGTACTACAGAAAAGGGCTTGCCAGAATCGGAATCGATTAAAGCAATTTTAATTGAGGAGCTTCCAAGATCAATTCCGAGATAGTACAAAGGCCTGCTGGTTTTATTTTAGATGCTTTTAAAAATATCAAATTTTTATTCAAATGGGTTATCTTTAAATGATAATATGAACACTGTGGATTTAGTAATAGGTATTGATATAGGCGGGACAAAAACCAAAATTGGCTTGGTCGACAAAGCAGGTAATTGCTTGAGCCAAATGTATTTTAGGACCAAAGACCACCCCGACCTTGATACATACCTTGAGGAGGTTAAAAGGAGTGTTGACGGTTTAATGCAAGAACTACCTCAAAAACCGAATATACTGGGCTGTGGTATTGGTGCTCCCAATGCATCAAGTAAAAGAGGCACCATTGAAAATGCTGCCAATCTCTTATGGAAAGGCAGTGTTCCAATTTTGGAAAAGCTGAAGGAGAAAATGCCAATGCCCATGCGTCTAATGAATGATGCCAGTGCAGCTGCCTTGGGTGAAATGCTCTTTGGAAGTGGTAAAAACATGACCGATTTCATAGTAATTACCTTAGGCACAGGTTTTGGTGCTGGAATAGTGGCAAATGGTAAGTTGATTGATGGCTATGATGGTTTTGCAGGAGAATTGGGCCACGTAGATATGACTGTAGGAGACGGTAGATTGACCGGCCTGGGAGTGCGAGGTGGTCTCGAGGCCTATGTGTCGGCCACCGGTTTAAAACGAACCATTATGTACCTGCAGAGCAAGTATATGGATGATAGCCGCTTCAGAAACATCGCTTATAACGACCTTCATGGTGAAGATATCACCAAAGCTGCTGAGGAAGGTGATGTAATTGCTCTAAAGGCTTTCGATTATACTGCACGAATGATGGCCTTGGCCTTGGCAAACTTTACTGCTTTTACCCAACCAGAAGCCTTTATTTTGATGGGTGGGCTTACCAATAGTGGCAAATGGATTATGGAACCTCTGAACAAATATTTCAATGAATTTTTGTTGGAAGTCTATAAGGGTAAAGTAAAGATCGTTACATCGGGTATGCCGGGTAAAACGGCAGCGATTTGTGGAGCGGCCGCATTGATTTGGGAAAATCATCGCTAATCACAGATCATTTTATATCTTTGTATCGTTGTGTTAAGTTTCACGTTAACTCGGTTAATTTGAAACTGGTGTTGCATAAAATGCAAACCAATGAAAGGCTTTCCTTATGGGAGGCTTTTTTTGTTAGGCATATTCTGCATGAATTACTTTATGAATCAACGAGGCAGCTAACTTAGCTGTTAAATGGTCGCTATCGTAATCGGGATTCATTTCGGCAATATCAAAGCTTATCAATTTTCCTGAACTGATAATGGTCTCCAGTGATTCGGTGACAATATCTGGCGAAAAACCCATGGGCGAAGGGGCACTGACTCCCGGTGCATACGCTGATGAAAATCCGTCTAAATCAATGGTGACATATACCACATCAACTTTTTTAAGAAAGGCGCGAATCCACTTATTGATTTCTTCGACAAATTGAATACGGAAGGTATCCTTCATCAAATATGTGACTTCCAACTTATCGGCCGTGGCAAATAATTCGGCATCGTTGGCATCTTTGCGCACGCCAAGACACAAATAATGAAAAGATTCATTCTCCTGGGCAATCTGATAAAAAGGGGTGCCCGAGTTATTGCCCTGGTCATTGTTTCTTAAATCAAAGTGTGCATCAAAGTTGATGATGCCAATAGTAGGCTTGTTGGCTTGCTCGTTGAGGTATTGCTTGATGCCATTAAAATGGCCATAAGCAACATCATGACCGCCACCAATGACAATGGGAAGCGCATTTTTTTTCAGTATTTCATAAACTTTAGTACTAAGTTCTTTTTGGGTTTCTTCCATATTGCCGTAGGGACAAAAAAGGTCGCCGGCATCGATTAGTAATTTATCTTCATTCAAGTGATTGGGCATTTTACCCAATTGTTTGCGTATCTCAAGAGGTCCCACTTCGGCACCTACACGGCCATGATTTCTTTTTACACCTTCATCACAGGCATAACCCAACAGTACGAACTGTTTTTCAGTTTCCATTTCAATCGAAGAAACCGGCACGCAGCTTACTTTTTCGTGAACATATAATTTTCTGCCCGAATCACGTCCTGTCCAAATATGTTTTTGGGGTTTTTGGTATGTTTCCATGACTTAAAAAAGATTTTCCAATAACTTATCTTCAACGGTCTGTGGCAAGGTCACCTTTAAATTGGGCGTGCGGGCCATCTCGCGTTTGATGGCAAAAATGGCCTCTTCGTTTCTGGCCCAACTTCTGCGTGATATACCGTTGTTCACATCAAAAAAGAGCATATTTTCTATGCGTTGTTCGGCTTCTTTTGAGCCATCGATGACCATACCAAAGCCGCCATTGATGACCTCGCCCCACCCAACACCACCACCATTGTGGATGGAGACCCAAGTGGCACCTCTAAAACTATCGCCAATCACATTATGAATGGCCATATCGGCCGTAAATTTACTGCCGTCATAGATGTTACTTGTTTCACGAAATGGCGAGTCCGTTCCGCTAACGTCGTGATGATCGCGGCCTAAAACTATGGGGGCTCTTATTGCACCGGCCTTAATGGCCTCGTTAAATCTTTTGGCGATTTTGACCCGACCCTCAGCATCGGCATATAAGATGCGGGCTTGTGAACCGACGACCAGTTTATTTTCTTCAGCTTCGCGTATCCACGTAATATTATCTTGCATTTGTTCTTGAATCTCAGATGGGGCAGACCTTTTTATCTGCTCCATAACCTCAAGGGCAAGGGCATCTGTCTTTTTTAAGTCCAACGAATCACCTGACGTACACACCCATCTGAAGGGGCCAAAACCATAATCAAAACACTTGGGACCCAAAATATCCTGCACATAGGATGGATATTTAAAGTCGATGCCGTTAGCTGCCATTACCTGGGCCCCTGCACGCGAGGCCTCCAAGAGAAAGGCATTGCCATAGTCAAAGAAATAAGTGCCTTTATTGGCGTGTTTGTTGATTGCAGTCACTTGCCTACGAAGGGATTCTTGTACTTTCTCTTTGAATTGTTTAGGATTTTCGACCATAAGTGTATTGGACTCTTCGTAGCTAAGCCCTACTGGATAATAACCACCTGCCCAAGGGTTATGTAAAGAAGTTTGGTCAGATCCCAAGTGCACAAATATCTCCTCTTTATAAAATGCCTCCCATACATCCACGATATTGCCTATAAAGGCCAAAGAAACCACTTCATTGTTGGTTATGGCTTTTTGAGCACGTTTGATCAGCATGTTCAAATCATCGATCAACTCATCTACCCAACCTTGTTCATGGCGTTTTTTGGCGGCAGCTGGATTCACCTCGGCGCAAACCGTAATGCATTTTGCAATAGTACCCGCTTTAGGTTGGGCGCCGCTCATGCCCCCCAAACCTGCGGTCAAAAAAATCTTACCTTTAGTAGATTCACCTTTTTTCAACACTTTTCTAAAAGCATTCATAACGGTAATGGCCGTACCATGAACAATACCCTGTGGGCCAATGTACATATATGATCCTGCGGTCATTTGACCGTATTGGGTTACTCCCAGAGCATTATATTTTTCCCAATCATCGGGTTTTGAATAGTTGGGGATCATCATGCCATTGGTGACGACTACCCTCGGCGCTTCTTTGGAAGATGGAAACAGCCCCATGGGATGGCCCGAATACATATGCAAAGTTTGTTCTTCGGTCATTTCTGACAAATACTTCATGGTCAATAAGTATTGCGCCCAATTTTGAAAGACCGCGCCATTGCCGCCGTAGGTTATCAATTCTTCGGGATGTTGTGCTACCGCGGGGTCTAAATTATTTTGTATCATGAGTATAATGGCTGCTGCCTGAATTGATTTTGCAGGATAGGCATCAATGGGCCGCGCAAACATTTTATAGTCGGGCTTAAACCGATGCATGTAAATTCTGCCATAAGACTTTAATTCGTTGGCAAATTCCAACGCCAATTCTTTATGCCATTTTTTTGGGAAGTAGCGCAAAGCATTTTTGAGGGCCAATTTCTTTTCTTCCAAGCTAAGAATCTCTTTACGTTTGGGTGCCGGATTACCGCCTTTGGGATAGACCCTCTTTTGGGGTAATTGATTGGGAATTCCTTGTTGTATTTGATTTTTAAATTCAGTAGACATACTAAAAGACTTTTGTTCCATTTTTCCAAACTCCATGGGGTTTCAACTGGCCTTGGTGATAGGTGATTTCACGATAGTCATTGGTTGGAAAAGTGACAAAGTCGGCCAACATTCCCTTTTCCAAGCTCCCTCGGTCATTCAAATTAAGTGCCTTGGCCGCACGGCAAGTAATGCCAGCCAAAACTTCGGTATTGGTTAGTTTTTCAAAAGTGCCCAATATGGAAGCCTGGACCAAAAGATCGCCCATAGGTGCCGATCCGGGATTATGATCGCTCGCAATGCACAGGGCTGCGCCAGCATCCAACAGTTTGCGTGCTGGGGTAAAGTCACAACCCAGACCAATGGAGGCCCCAGGAAGCGCGGTCGCGATCACATTACTTTGTGACAACAAGGCAATTTCTTTTTCTGTACTTGCTTCTAAATGATCGGCGCTTATGGCCCCAAAATCAACTGCAACTTGACTCCCGCCCGTCGAAAATTGGTCTGCATGCACGGTGATATCAAAACCCATGGCCTTGGCCTTTTTAAAATAGGAGGCAATCATTTTGGGCGAAAACGCACTTTGTTCTATAAAGGCATCAATGCGATTTGCAAGTCTTTCCGACTTAAGAATGGGGAAGAGTGACTCACTAATTAGGTCTAAATAGGCTTCAGATGAACCGGACCAATCTTTGGGTTTCATATGGGCTGCCAAACAGGTTGCAATTAAGTCTACTTTAGATTGTTGATTGGCGGCCTTAATGGCCCTTAGCATTTTTAGCTCTTCATCTACAGACAAGCCATACCCACTTTTGACTTCAAGGGTGGTTGAACCATTTTTAAGATGATGTATACTGTGATCGCGTACCCTATCGATTAAAATTTTTTCACTGGCTTTTCGGGTTTGGGTCACGGTATCCCAAATGCCTCCACCTGCATTTGCAATTTCGAGATAGGTTTTACCGGCATTTCTAAGGGCATAATCAGCTGCCCTTGAGCCAGCAAAACAGATGTGGGTGTGGGCATCAATAAAACCTGGCAGGCAAACCGCCGACCCTTCAATAAATTCAATGATATCGGCTTTAGGTTTTAAGGATACAAAAGAACCAACCTCCGCAATTTTATTGTTCACCATCAAGATACCGCCATCTTCAATGAGCATCAACTGTTCATCGGGCAAAGCTCCTTTTAAAGGAAGCTTGGTCATGGGAACCACTTGTGAAAACGGACCAATTAAAACTTTTTTATCCATATCAATAAGTTTCAAATTCGGTCAAATGGGGGGTGTTCCACTTTAATTTTTTTGATTTCATTTTAGCTTCAATCATAGTGATGATTTTTCCACTTTTAATTAACTCAATACCAATAGCGATATCGTTTGCAAAAACGCGATCTTGTTTGGCAAAAGACACTTTGGTTCTTAAAAATTTATAGACTTCATCCAATAAAAGGCCAGATTTCAACGGTTTACGATATTGAAAAGCTTGAGCGGCGGTCAACAGTTCAATTGCGAGAATTTTTTCAACATTCTCTATCACCTGCAAGGCTTTACGGCCACTAATGGAGCCCATGCTCACATGGTCTTCCTGACCTAAGGAAGTGGGAATACTATCGGCACTTGCAGGAAAGCACAATCCTTTGTTCTCACTGGCCAAGGCAGCTGTGGTGTACTGCAAAATCATATAACCCGAATTGATGCCGGTGTCTTCCATCAATAATTTGGGCACACCTGGACTGTTGCCTTCCAATGCCAAATAGATTCGGCGATCGGAAATGTTGCCCAATTCGGAAGCCGCAAGGGTAGCATAATCCAGAGCCATGGCCAAGGGTTGGCCATGAAAATTACCGCCACTAATGGTCAATTCTTCATCAATAATTACGGGATTATCGGTCACGGAGTTCAATTCTATTTCAAGCAGACCTTTTAAATGTAGCCACGCATTACGGGAGGCCCCGTGAACCTGTGGCATACAACGCAGGGAGTAGGGGTCTTGTACCCGCTCGCAGTCAATATGGTCTTCTAAAATTTCTGAACCTTGCAGTAGCGTTCTAATGCGACCGGCCACATGCTGGTTGCCCTTGAACGGTCGTAAGGCATGTAGTTCTTCCATAAAGGGTTTTACAGAGCCCTGTAGGCCTTCAAGCATCATAGCTCCAATAATATCGGCATGCTTTAGACAATGATGCAATTTTTCGATGACCATGACGCCATGGGCAGCAATGAATTGTGTGCCATTGATCAAGGCCAACCCCTCTTTTGGACCCAGTTGCAAGGGTTTTAACTTTGTTTGCTTGAACAATTCTTCGGTCGACATATGTTTCCCTTTAAAAGAAACATGGCCCAATCCAATAAGGGGTAAAAACAAATGTGATAAGGGGGCTAAATCGCCCGAGGCTCCCACAGAGCCTTGTGATGGAACAACAGGAATCGCATCATTGTCAATGTGCCATAATATGCGGTCAAGGGTAGCTATTTGAATACCGGAATACCCTTTGGCCAAAGCATGTATTTTGAGCACCAACATCAACTTTGCCAAATCATCAGCAATGGGGGTGCCCACGCCAACACTATGACTCTGTAAAATATTGGTCTGTAATATTTTGGTTTCCTCTTTTGAAATTTTGGTGGTACATAATGGCCCAAACCCGGTGTTGATGCCATACACGGGCTCTCCTTTTGCGACGATATTTGCGACGATATTTGAGCTTTTGTTGATTTTCGCTTTGGTTTTTTTTGAAAGCGAACCAACAACTTTTCCTCGCATCAATGCCAAAGCAAGGCTCGGTGATAAATGGTGCTCACCATATAAAAAGGAACTCGAATTTGAAGACATTTAGGTTGTTTTTTTCAGCACTTTAAATGTATTCATTAAGTTTGATAAAAACGAACTTTACCCTATTCAAGATAAAAGTGACGCAGCTATGATATTTGATATAATAGAAAGAAGACGATCGGTTTTTCCGGTACAGTATAATGAGCGTCCCGTAGCCAAGGAAACGATTCAAAAACTATTGGAAGCCGCAAATTGTGCACCAAGCCACAAGCATACGGAACCTTGGCGTTTTAAAGTACTCATGGGCGCTTCAAAAAAAAGGTTGGGTGAATTTCTTTCGGCCAAATACCAAGAGATAGAGACAAATCCAAAGCAGATAAAAATCAAAAAACTGTTGGAAAATCCACAAAAAGCTGGGGCAGTTATAGCTATTTGTATGCAACGTGACCCCAATAAGAGTTTACCCGAATGGGAAGAACTGGCGGCCACGGCCATGGCCGTTCAAAATATGTGGTTGGTTGCTACTGAGCTAAATTTGGGCTCCTATTGGAGTTCCCCAGGTTTGATAGCCTATATGGATGATTTTTTCGAT
>JABDND010000107.1 GCA_013001145.1 Croceitalea sp.
AACCTGGTTCTCCCGAGGCACTTTTGGGAACGTGGCAACTTGTCGAAATACTTGCCGATCCAGGTGATGGCAGTGGTACCTATACACCTGTAGATAGTAATAAAATGATTGTATTTGACAATAATGGAAGATTCTCTTCTAATGGCGCCATCTGTTCATTTGCTGCTGCTGTAAATGAAAATGTTGAGGGCACTTATGAGATTTTCTCCAATACTGAATTTAGAATTAATTGCGCTGAAGAGAATCTTGATTATGTGGCACTTTTCCTTGAAAACCAAGTTTTGATTGTCAATTATCCCTGTATTGAACCTTGTAGCAACAAGTATATTAAGATTGACTGACTAAGGAGTGCTACTACTTACCTGAAGCAATTTTCCGTTAAATAGCTTGTGGCCATTTAGCGCAAAATCATGAATATAGGAGGCCATCTCAATGGCAGTTACAGGAGCTTCGTAGCCAGGAAATGCCTCTGCCAACATTTCGGTCTGCACGGCACCAAGGGCCAATACATTGAACGATGGTCCTGTTTCTTTATATTCCTCTGCCCAAAGTTCGGTTAAGGTAATCACCGCCCCTTTACTTGAACTGTATGCTGAAAGTCCGGCAAATTTCATACTACCTTGAACCCCGCCCATGGAACTTATGGTGACCACATGACCGTTTTTGGCCATCTTCGGTAGAACGGTTTTAGTAAGTTGGGCAACCCCAAATACATTTACTCTATATACCCATTCAAACTCTTGCGCAGTGGTCTCCAAAAAAGGTTTGTTCAGCAAGCTTCCCGCATTATTGATAAGCACGTCTACTTGACCCCAATTATTTAAGGCTTGAGTAACTTTTACATAGGCCTTATAATCAGCCAAATCAATGGATAATGCATTAACATTTGGCAGCCTTAAGGCATTGATAGTTTGTTCATTTCTTGAAAGGGCCAGTACATGATGACCCTGTTGTGCAAACAATTTGACCAACTCAAATCCGATTCCCCGGCTAGTTCCAGAAATTACAATATTTGCCATAACGCTTTAGAGTATACGGTTTAAATTTAGTTGATTTTGATTTCTTTGGTACTGGCATTGGCGATGCCCTCAATAACTGGAATAATTTTATTCACCATTTTGGCCATATGTTCAAAATCCATGAGTTCTACCTCATCACCTACTTTATGATAATGATCAAAGTTGGTAAAATCAAAAGTGCAAAAGGTATGCGAGGGAACTGCAAATTCATTATAAAAAGGATAGTTGTCCGAACGCTGAAATAGATTAAATTCTTTGGCAGTAGGCAAAAAACCTATTAAGTTCGAATTGGCATAATCGTTGCTGACAGCAGCTAAATTAGACATATCATAGCCTGTGATATACATGTCATAATCCTTATCTACAAGAGGTACTCCGGTCATTTCAAAATTCAACATGGTGTACAAATCCAACTCCTTTTCTTTCAATTTTGTTGCCAAGTGTTTCGAGCCCAAAAGACCTTTTTCTTCAGCGCTAAAAAATGCAAAGATGAGGCTTCTTTTGGTTGATGAAAAGTTACCAAAATAACGGGCCAACTCAAGTACGGTAGCCGTACCCGAAGCATTATCATTGGCCCCATTGGCTATGGCATCTCCATTTTCCGGGTTGATCACACCTATATGATCGTAATGGGCCCCTATAACAAGGTACTCGTTTTTTAGATATGGATCATTGCCTTCAACCAAGCCTACTATATTATATGAGGTATTTTCATAATTGCCCAGAGTATCTTTAAATGATGAAAAATAAGGTTTGACCTTGTTCGCATTTAATTTGTTTTCAATATACGTTGCAGCCAAGGCAATGCCTTCACTTCCAGCCTCACGACCATTGAGTTCATCTGATGCTAAATAGTTCATTATCGCCCCTATGTACTTGCCATTGGTAAATTCACCTTTTTCAAAGGATGTTGGGGTAATATTGCTTTTAACTCTATCTGGCCCCGATACCATAATGGTGTTGGAATCTTGAGCGCCCTTTTGCTGGGAGCCGCAGGTCAAAAAAAATAAGCTGGGAATAAAAAGCAGATACTTAATCATGATATGAATTTAGATTGCCTTAAAGATAAAAAAAGCATCCTACCCTGAGGATGCTTTTGTGCTATGACACATATGGTATTTTAAATTTTACTCTTAGCCCTCGTATCTACGCCAACATGGTTACTGGGTTTTCCAAGTATGACCTTAATGTCTGCAAAAACTGGGCCCCTGTGGCCCCATCAACAGTTCTATGGTCATTTGCCAAAGTAATTTTCATTGTACTGCCTATCGCAATTTCACCATTCTTGACTACTGGTTTATCGACAATTGCCCCTACCGAAAGTATGGCAGAATTGGGTTGATTTATGATTGAAGTAAACTCCAGAATCCCGAACATTCCCAAATTGGAAACAGTAAAAGTACTTCCTTCCATTTCGGCCGGGGTCAATTTTTTATTTCTTGCCCTGCCGGCCATATCTTTGACTGTGGCACCAATCTGTGTCAAGGTCATCTGGTCGGTAAATTTTAATACAGGTACAACCAAACCATCATCAACGGCCACTGCAACACCAACATGCACATGATGATTGTACCTTGTAGTATCACCGTTCCATGAAGTATTTACTTGTGGATGTTTTTTTAGGGCCATGGCGCAAGCTTTCAACACCATATCATTGAATGAAACCTTTATTTCTGGTAAATTGTTGATTTGGGCACGCGACGCTTTCGCGTTGTCCATGTCAACTTCAATCGTAAGATAGTAGTGCGGTGCCGAAAATTTGGATTCGCTCAATCGCTTGGCGATCACCTTTCTCATTTGAGAGTTTTTCACTTCTTCACTTCCTTCTTCACCTATAGGTAAATTAATGGGTGCAGCAACCGCTTGTGTACTAGTTGCTCCTGGAGCTGGGAAAACCTCTTTTCCGGCCGCGGGAGCAGCAGAAGGTTGGTAATTTTCAACATCTCGCTTTACAATACGCCCATTGTCACCACTTCCTTTGACCTGCGCCAAATCGATACCTTTATCGGAGGCAATCTTTTTGGCCAAAGGCGAAGCAAATATGCGTTGCCCATCTGAAACCTGTATTGTTGGTTCGGATTCAGGGGATTTTGATACTTGTTTTTCAGATTCCGCCTTGCTTTTTTCCTCTTTTTGTGGTGCCGGACCGGTTCCCCCTTTGAGTATGGCATCAACATCTGTACCCTCTGGGCCTATAATTGCCAATAATGAATCAACTGGTGCGCCCTCACCTTCCTTGATACCTATATGTAGCAAAGTTCCAGAATAAAACGACTCAAATTCCATCGTCGCCTTATCAGTCTCTATTTCGGCCAAAATATCTCCCTCTTCGACATTATCACCTACTTTTTTCAACCATGCGGCAACAGTTCCTTCCTCCATGGTATCACTTAATCTTGGCATGTTGATGATCTCAACACCATCAGGGATTTCTGCGCTTTCAGTGGATGTTGTTTCTTGATTAGTCTCAGAAGCTGATTCTTTGGACTCCTCTGTTTTTGTTTCAGAAGTATCAGATTGCCCATTCAACAAACCAGAAATATCTTCGCCTTCTTCACCAATAATGGCCAAAAGTGAATCAACGGGAGCGCCATCACCTTCTTTTATGCCTATGTGCAATAAGGTTCCTTCATGAAAAGATTCAAACTCCATGGTCGCCTTATCGGTCTCTATTTCGGCCAAGATATCGCCTTCTTCAATTTTGTCTCCCACTTTTTTAAGCCATTTGGCAACGGTCCCTTCTTCCATGGTGTCGCTCAACCGGGGCATATTGATAATTTCTGCCATTTACCTAGAGTTTATGTTTTAAAAATGGATAATCTTCTTGTTCATAGACCATGTCATACAGCTGTTGCACTGGTGGAAAATCTGATTCCTCAGCGAATTTTTCACATTCAGCAACCATACTTTTGACTTCTTTGTCTATTGCCTTGATCTCATCTTCCGTTGCATATTTCTTGTCCAAAATCACGTCTTTTACCTGTGTGATTGGGTCTATTTTTTTGTACTCTTCAACTTCTTCTTTAGTACGGTAATGTTGAGCATCGGACATAGAATGGCCTCGATAACGGTATGTTTTCATTTCCAAAAAGGTTGGTCCTCCTCCTGTTCTGGCCCTCTCAATAGCTTTTTCAACTTCTTTGGCTACAATGGCCGGATCCATACCATCGACTGGGGCACAAGGCATTTCGTATCCCAGTCCTAATTTATAAATATCGGTCGAATACGATGTTCTTGCCACCGAGGTTCCCATGGCATATCCATTATTTTCACAAATAAATACAACTGGCAGTTGCCAAAGCATGGCCAAGTTAAAAGATTCGTGCAATGACCCTTGTCTTACGGCACCATCACCCATATAACATAATGTGACCGAATCACGCTTGAAGTATTTATCGGCAAAGGCCATACCTGCACCTAGTGGAATTTGACCCCCAACTATGCCATGACCACCATAAAATCGATGTTCTTTTGAGAATATGTGCATGGAACCACCCATACCTTTTGACGTACCGGTTACCTTGCCATAAAGTTCTGCCATCACCCGCTTAGGATCCACTCCCATGCCTATGGGCTGCACATGATTTCTGTAGGCTGTTATCATTCGGTCTTTGGTCAAATCCATGGCATGCAGAGAGCCTGCCAAAACAGCCTCTTGTCCATTATATAAATGCAAAAAACCTCTTACTTTTTGTTGAATGTAAACAGCGGCAAGCTTATCTTCGAACTTACGCCAGAAGAGCATGTCTTTGTACCACTTTAAATAAACCTCTTTTGTGATTTTTTTCATCAGTTGGTATGTTAAGTATTGTAGCCCAAAAAAAATGGGAAAAACAAAAATACATATATATCTGTTTTGGCGAAAAAATTGCTTTAAGAATCGCTCAAAAAAGAATTGTTAAAACCCAATGGCAATATATCGGCTACTGACTCACATTTAAATATGGGTCCACTTTCACCCTGCAGCAAAATAACTATAGGAGCATGTTGCTTGTGTTCATATTCGGCCATAGATTGCCTGCAATTACCGCAGGGCGCTGCGGGCTGCTTAACCTCATAATCATCTGAAGCCGCACTAATGGCTACAGTCAATATCTTTTGACCGGGATAATTGGCCCCAGCATGAAAGATGGCAACTCGTTCAGCACACAAACCTGACGGATACGAAGCATTCTCTTGATTATTACCCTCAACTATTTCACCTGACTCCAACAATACGGCCGCACCTACCCTGAAATTGGAATACGGTGCATATGCTTTTTTTCTGGCCTGCACTGCTCTGGCCATCAATGTGGCATACTGCTTGGGGAGCTCTTCAACCTTGTCATATTCGGTCAAAGTAAATCCCATTCTTTTAGTCTTCATGGAAACCCTGTTACATCTTGGTTAAAAATAAGAAAACCCCAACGGATTGTTGAGGTTTTCACTATCAATTAAAAATATCATTAGTCGTTGTAAAATTCTTCGCCAAAATTGAAGGTCAAAGAAAATCTCAAGGTATTCTCGAGTGGGTTTCTAACCTGTGAGGTAGAAAATAGATAAGAAAGATCAATTTGTGCCGATTTGAATTTAAATCCGGCACCTAAAGTCAAAAACTGTCGTGCTCCTTTTTCTGGGCTTTCGTTAAAATATCCGGCTCTGAACATAAACGCCTCTTGATACCTATATTCTGCACCCAAGGCCCAGGTAGTCTCTTTGAGCTCCTCACCGAAACCATCAGGGGCATCTCCAAATGATTCAAAAACACCATCAAAAAAACCTATCTGTTGGTACTGGTCGTTGTCTTCTGAATCTATATCGCCATCGCCGTCAAAATCCCGGGGGGTAGGAACCAACAATTTGTTGAATTCTGTATACACTCCTAATACATTATCTTGATCTAAAATAAAATCAAATCCACCGCCAAATTTTAAGTTGGTCGGCAAAAAGTTTTCTTGACCTCCTTCATCATATTGAATTTTTCCACCGAGATTGGCAATGTTGAATCCTGCTCTCCACCGGCCATCGAAATTGTTATAAGCTACTTCTCTTGAACGGTAAAAACCAGAAACATCTACAGCAAAGGCATTTGCGGC
>JABDND010000110.1 GCA_013001145.1 Croceitalea sp.
GAAAAGGGCGCCATTGGCTGTATTATCTATTCTGACCCCAAAGATGATGGTTATTTTCAAGGAGACGTTTATCCCAAAGGGGCATTTAAAAATAGCACAGGGGTTCAACGTGGTTCTGTGATGGATATGCCTTTATATCCCGGAGACGTGCTTACACCCGGTTATGGCGCGACCAAAGATGCCAAGCGATTGGAGCGGGAAAATGCACCGACCATTACCAAAATTCCTGTGTTGCCCATTTCGTACGAAGATGCCCAACCCCTATTGGAAGCCCTTGAAGGCCTTCCAGCGCCTCCTTCTTGGCGCGGTGCCCTCCCCATAACCTATAAAATAGGCCCCGGTCCGGCCAAAGTACATTTGAAATTAGAATTTGATTGGCAACTGAAACCAGCACATAATGTCATTGCAACATTAAGAGGAAGCGATTTTCCCGACGATTGGGTTATGCGCGGCAATCATCATGATGCGTGGGTTCATGGCGCCAACGATCCCATTAGTGGCATGGTCGCCTTGATGGAAGAAGCAAGGGTTGTAGGCAATCTTGCCAAAGCAGGCAAAAGACCAAAAAGAAGTATTGTTTACTGTGCCTGGGATGCCGAAGAACCTGGTCTGATTGGTTCCACGGAATGGGTAGAAGACCACAAACTGGAGCTTCAGCAAAAGGTGGTGGCATATATAAACACAGATGGCAACGGCCGTGGCTTTTTTGGCGCAGGGGGATCACATACTCTTCAAGCCATGGTTGCAGAAGCAGCAAAGACAGTCACAGATCCACAAAAAGGAGTTTCGATTGCCGAACGCAAAATTGCCCGTGACCTCGCTAATGGAGGTAATGACAAATTCGAACTTTACGCCTTAGGTTCAGGTTCTGATTATACCCCTTTTATCCAGCACGCAGGTATTGCCTCATTAAATATTGGATTTGGTGGGGAGAATGCTGGCGGTGAATACCATACCATTTATGATACTTATCCGCATTACAAACGATTTAAAGACCCAGGATTTGATTATGGAGTCACGTTGGCCAATGTTGCCGGCAGAATAGTATTGCGCCTTGCAAATGCCGATGTTCTGCCCTTTGAGATGAACCAATGGCACTATACCGTCCAAACTTATTTAGAAGAAGTTATGAAAACAACGGATAACATACGCAATGAAGTTGAAAAGCACAACAAATTGGTGGCCAACAACGTCTATGAATTGGTTGCCGATTCACGCAAACCTTTTAAAAAGCCAGTTTCAAAAGAAGCCGTGCCTTATTTGGACTTTTCTCCGCTTCAAAATATCATGTCAGCATTGAAAACAACTATCGATGAATTCTCAAAAAAGGATTTTTTGAAAATGAACTTTTCACGAAAAATAGCCCTAAACGAACAATTGAAAAAAGCCGAGCAAGCACTAACTAATAACGATGGTTTACCGCGCAGGGGGTGGTATAAACATCAAATATATGCACCCGGATTCTATACTGGCTATGGTGTTAAAACCTTACCGGCCGTGCGCGAAGCGATAGAACAAAAAGATTGGAAAGAGGCCCAAGAACAGATTGAAGTTTTAGCCAAAACCTTGCACCACTTCAATCAACATATTACAAAAATGAACAACCTTTAAGCTTAGGCTATTGCTCAAAAAAAGGGTGTGGGTTAAATACTTCCGTAATTGGCTATAAGTATTTGATCGGTATCGGCTTTTGATTTGAACACTTCAAAAGTTCTGCCCTGTGTACGCAAGGCTCCCAAAGCATTGGCATATTTGGCAGCTCTTAAATAGTTAGTACCATCACCTAAAAGGCCAAAGCCCAGACCCCCTGCGAATGAATCTCCACAGCCGGTAGTGTCGATGACGTGATCTACCTTAATCGACTTGACCATTTCATGGCGAACATGGTCGCCTTCTTTGAAGAAAACAGCACCTCCGCTGGCATCCAAGGTGACGATCAATGACTTGACACCGTGAGAAAGGGCATGATTGGCAAAGTCCTGCAAATGGGATTGGTTCTTATCATCAAAATGAACAAGGTCTTCTATCTTGTATTCCTTTTCGAACCAACAACAATTGGCTTCTTCCAAGTTCATTTTCAGTACATCAATATAAGGGAGCCACTGATCTCGATCTATCCAAAACCGAATTTTGCGATCTCCAGAAATGGTTATTGTATTGGTTGGCCCGTGCGCATCAAAAATAATAATGCCTTTACTATAGGCCTTGATATACTTTAAAGTTTCGAGGGGCACTTCATAATCGGTTATGGGCACACATACAAAGACATCGCAATGCATCAATTCTTCAATATCTTCGGGTATTATCGGATTCATGAAACCGGTCTGCTTTTCAACCCGTGTATTTTGATCCAAAAACTTCAACTTGATGACATCGCCTTGGTCGGCATCTGAAGTAATGTATTTGGTGTTGATATTCGGATAAACCGAAAGTAATTCTTTGATTGCTGCTTCATCCATTTTGCGAACATGAGACACCAAATGCACCGTTCCTTCCTCTCCCAATAAATTGGCCAATCCTATCGCAGTATGCGTGGCACAACCGTATTTTTCAATAACCTCCCCATGGTGTGTGGTAATATGATCCCTTGGTATGGGTCCCAACACAGCTACATTGTATTTTGACATCTCTGATATTTTCTAAAAAAATACATAATTATTGCTCAAATTCATATCAATAAGGGCATGATTTTAAATATAACGAATAGATCTCTTTCTATTGACGGGCCCCAATAGTACTTAATAGGAAAAATTGCTGTGCTTTTGCACTGATTATAATATTACCTTGGTCATTCTGTTGGTCACAAATTCTTATCTTTTCAAAAGATTTTATTCATGAAGTAAAAAAGAAATGAATCAATTGAATACATAATAAGACCATATTTGTCAATGAAAAGAAATTTATTGTGGGTTATGATTTTTGTCTTCATTCATACAGGGCATTCTCAATTAGCAACTGCACGAATTGACAGTATTGTCAATGTTCAAACTGTCCAAAATAGATTTGAAGGAGTTATACTTATAGCCGAAAAAGGAGAAATTCAATACCATTGGGCTTATGGATTTTCAGATGAAGCCATGAATCAAGAAATTGATGTCAATACTGCTTTTGGCATAGCATCTATAACAAAAATGCTTACGGCAATTATTATACTTCAATTAGTTGGAGAAGAAAAATTGAACTTATCAGATTCGGTGGGAGAGCTACTTCCCTCGTTAAATATACCTAGTGGGAATAAAATCACCGTTCATCATTTATTGCTCCATATTTCTGGCCTGCCCAATGAACAAGATTATTTATATCAAAATAAGCTCTCCCCTATTGAATTTGTGGCGAAGACCTTGGGCAACACCAAAAAATTAAAAAATTTCGGAAAATTCAATTATGCAAATATTGACTATGTACTGCTAGGGATCATTGCTTCATCATTGGAAAATAAGAGTTGGAAAGATTTAGTAAAAGAGCGTATCATCAAAAAGTTGAGCTTAACAAAAACTGGCTTTTTATCAAAAGATGTCAAACCCGAAAACTTTGCCTATTCTTTTCAGTTTAATAAAAAAGGTGAACGGGTTAAAGATTCCAATTTTTATATAGAAAATTTCAATGCAGCGGGCTGTATGTACTCGACTACCGCAGACTTGCTACAAATTGATCAGGCCATGTATGGCAACAACCTTTTGAGCGATGAATTGAAAAAGTTGATGTACACATCCTATCCTGAGTATAATTATAGTGGGTATAGTGTTTGGACCTACAACTATCCCTTTTTGAAAAATGCTCCCTTATTGATGGAACGCCGGGGTGGCATATTGGGAGCAAATTCGACTTTGGTTAGATTTCTGAATAGCAATAAAACCCTTATCATTTTGAACAATAACGGCCAATTCAATCCAGATTCATTTGGAGATATGAACAACCTCAAAGAATCTTTGATTATGGAAATTGGAAAATAGTAAGGGAAGTTACTTTTTAAAAAAATTGATTAGGTGCGTATAGATAAAGCACTTCACCACCTATTGAAGACTATAACCTGGCTACTGCTTTTTTTGCCATTTCAAACTCCTTAACAAGGCCCGCCATAATTTCCGCAGCGGGTATAATGTCATTTATCAAGGCGGAAACCTGGCCAATTTCCAGCTCACCTTCTTCCAAATCACCTTCAAACATACCTTTTTTGGCTCTTGCCCTGCCTAAAATCTGTTTGAGCTCGTCAACGGAGGCGCCCTTGGCGTATGCAGCTTGCACTTGCTCGTAAAAGGCATTCTTCAACAAACGTACCGGAGCCAGTTCTTTTAAAGTAAGTTGTGTAGCACCCTCGTGTGCCTTTACAACTTCATTTTTGAAATTGATGTGAGAGGAAGCTTCTTCACTGGCGACAAACCGACTGCCGACCTGCACCCCATCAGCACCTAATACCATAGCTGCCAACATCTGACCGCCTGTAGCAATGCCACCAGCCGCAATTAAGGGCACTTTAAGAACCTCTTTAACGGCCGGTATGAGTACCAATGTCGTAGTTTCGTCACGACCATTGTGGCCTCCCGCTTCAAAACCTTCGGCTACTACCGCGTCTACCCCTTCTTCTTGGGCCTTTAATGCGAATTTTACGCTACTGACCACATGAACGACTGTTATGCCTTTATCCTTTAACCGGGAGGTCCAGGTTTTGGGATTACCAGCCGAAGTAAATACAATCTTGACCCCATTGTCTATAATGATCTGCATTAATCTATCAATATCTGGATAAAGCATGGGGACATTGACACCAAAAGGTCTATTGGTTGCCTTTTGGCACTTTTGTATATGCTCCAAAAGTACTTCGGGATACATACTGCCCGCGCCGAGCAACCCCAAACCACCCGCATTTGAAACAGCTGATGCCAAACGCCAGCCACTGGCCCAAATCATACCAGCTTGAATAATAGGAAGTTGAATATTAAATAAAGACGTTATTTTATTTTGCATGCCTCTAAGATATGACACCTGAACCAATCAGTTCATCATCTATATACCAAGCCACAAATTGCCCTTCGGTTATGGCCGATTGTTTTTCTTCAAAATCAACGAAGAGACCTCCAGCAACCTTATAAAGAGTTGCCGACTGCAAAGGTTGGCGATAACGTATTCTCGCCATAACTTTCATAGTTCCATCCAAAGGCAATGCTAAATCAGGTCTTACCCAGTGTAGCTCTTTTTCTTTTACAAAAAGTGTTTTACGCAATAGGCCTGGATGGCTTTTTCCTTGACCTGTATAAATTATGTTTGCCTCAACATCGGTCTCCAAGACAAAAAGAGGTTCTTTGGTGCCCCCTACATTAAGCCCTTTTCGCTGACCAATTGTAAAAAAATGTGCCCCTTGATGTTCGCCCACGACCTTGCCATCTTCTATGGTATAATTTGATTTTTGAGCATGATAAGTCAATTCTTCCAACTTTGAATCAAAATGCGATATGCCCTTGGTCTTGGCTTTTATGTTGGCGGGTACCTCAACGATAACACCTTTTTTGGGTAATAACTTCTGCTGTAGAAACTCTGGCAAACGTACTTTACCGATAAAACATAATCCTTGTGAATCTTTTTTATCAGCCGTTATTAAATTGTTTTCTGCAGCGATTCGCCGTACCTCAGGTTTGGTCAATTCGCCAATGGGAAAAAGGGTCTTTGACAATTGTTGTTGTGACAATTGGCATAAAAAATACGATTGGTCTTTATTTTTGTCTTTGCCCGATAGTAACCGATAAACTTCTTTCCCAGTATCATCTGTAATTGCTCCTTTTCTACAATAATGTCCTGTAGCGACATAATCAGCGCCCAAATCCAGGGCAATTTTTAAAAATACATCGAACTTGATTTCTCGATTGCACAAAACATCAGGATTTGGTGTACGTCCGTTTTCATATTCCCAAAACATGTAGTCAACTATACGTTCCTTATAATCCTTGCTCAGATCGACACTCTGAAAAGGAATATTTAGTCTTTCGGCAACAATCAAAGCATCGTTGCTATCTTCCAACCACGGACACTCATCTGAAATCGTAACCGAATCATCATGCCAATTCTTCATGAACAAGGCAATGACCTCATACCCTTGCTCTTTAAGCAAATATGCGGCAACGCTAGAGTCCACTCCCCCAGATAACCCAACAACTACCTTCTTTTTCATTCTCTTATATAATCCAAACAAAAATACTAATTAAACATAGGTCGAACCAGACCTCTAAAACTTTCATCACGCTAAACCTCGATTTTTTGTTGATTTATTTATCGCTATTGTTAAACATTTACTAAAAATTGTTGAACAAAAACAACTTAAAGTTAAACACAATATCTTAGCAGTAATGAAACTTAGTATATTGTTTATCAGTATTTTATTAAAATTTAAAGAATATAAAGCTGATTCCCAACAATTTAAAAGGTTTAATTTATTTAAAATTTTGTTTAACAACTATTAATCTAAAAATCGAATTCTATGAAAATTGCATCAAATCTTTTTAAAGTTTTTTCTATTGCCCTGACCCTCTCGTTCATGGCCTGTTCCGACGATGATAATGGAGGCACTATGATAGAACAAGAATCCACAACCGTGGTTGACTTGGCAATTGCCTCCGATGACCTTGGCATTTTAGTCGAGGCGTTGACTTC
>JABDND010000136.1 GCA_013001145.1 Croceitalea sp.
TCTTGCCTGGAATTTTATAGCCATTGTTTTGAAGCGCAGCGGCAATACGGTAATTGCTTTCTTTGATGGCATTGTCTGGTAAGCCCACTAAATGGTAGCCCACGCCTTTGTCAATATTTACCTCAACGACAATGGTGGTTGCCTCAACGCCAAAAACGGCGCTTCCGAATACTTTTACGAGCATAGTTAGTGTTTGAACCTAAAAATAAAGTTTTTCAAGATAAGGTGCACGCTCTATTTTACAACGAACGTTTTTCTAAGCGAAATTGGCTTCCCATAGGTTGTAAAGCCTTCGAGCAATACCTCATATTCGCCTGCCACATCAGAAGTGTAAAATTCAAAAGGCTGTGCATTGTCCAATACCTTTACATATGGTTCCCAGAACAAAAGATTTCGATAATCGGGTATGTGTGATTGTGTGCTATCCAAACTAAACACCTGTTTGTAGTAATTCTTCTCTGGTCTTGGCAATGGCAAGACTTCTTTGACCATATTTATGTACTCATAAGATTCATAAAAGTCATTATTCTCGGTTTCTATAGCCACAATACCTTGATATTGGGTTGCGCCCAAAACCAACTGATCGCGAAGGACACGAATTGTGTTGATCTGCCGGGCGTCAAAATCCCTGATGGTACTGTGGTCTGGAATAAATACCCCATCTATCAAGACAATCGCCGGAAAATCATTGTAGGGTTCATCAAACTTTTCAAATTCTTGAGCTACGCGTATATAGCGCCCGCCATCACGGTAGCCCACGGTATTCAATATTTCAACGAAGGTCTCTTGCAAAGTGGCAAAACGGGTATAGTCGTCTAATCGAAAGACCTCTGGTATACCACCATCAAATACATCAATGGCATCTTTGGGTAAAATGGAATCCGGTTTCATTCCAAAATAAGCGTTTTCAATCTGATTATGTACGCTTCGTTCTTTGATGGCTTCTGCCAAGGCCTTATCTATGATATGACTGGCAAATTGCAACTTCGCGTAATCAAGTGAACGTTGCTTTTTGACCACTACCTTAAAATCACCTTCGTCCAATACCTGTACTATGCTCAATGGGTTTTTATATGCCTTACGGATGTAGGTATAAAAATGGCCCGTTGGGTCCGTTAGGGCACGCTTGAGCAGATGTTCCTTCCCTGGCAAAGAAATGATAACATTTTTATCCGCCGCTGGGCGATTGTCCATTTTGGAAGTCACCTGACCAAAGAAGAGCTCTCCTCGTTGTTCGGGCAGTACAATACTATCCCCCACCCCCTGTTGCAAAACCTTATCGGCGTTTAAGTAGCGTTGTCCATAATTAACGGCATCCAAATACTGAATATCTTTAATGGCATTTACTTTACGTACCAACAGTGAGTATTCACCGTGCCCTAAATTGCCCTTATAATTTCTCAATGTGACCGCTATCTTCTCCCTTTGACTAAAAGTGTTCCCCTCCAATTGCAATTGCAAAAGGCTTTCATCTCCTTTTAAATCAACTTCTTTCGCAATTTGCTCTTCATTTACCAAAAGGTCTTTATCTCCATCTTTTTTCAAGATGGCTGTCTGGTCGGCCATATAGGGGTTTATGATGAGTATATCGTCTTGATATAGTTGTTCAAGTCCACTGTTTTTCATCCATTGTGTATAGGCCAACAATTTGTAATTGCCCGAGGGAACATCTGTATTTAAAAAATAATCACCGGTTCCCATGCCATTTTCCAATCTGATCTTATGTTCAAAAATTGGAACACCTTTATCATTGACAAGGCTTACATAACCCACAGCACTGATGTTGCTCAGACGATTGGTCTGGGCATTTTGACAATACAACTTATAGTAGAGATATTCACCCGTAAATAACACAGCGCTAGAATGATGCAAAAATATTTTTTCTTGGGGTACTTTTTGAAGACTTAATAGATCGGTCCCATCTTTGATCAGATATTGACCCTGGGCGAAACCATAAAAAAGGCAGCAAAAGATAGCGATATGTAGTTGTTTTAACTTCATTTAATTAGTCTTCTGTCCAAAATTCCGGTTCTACATTACTGCCCAATACCCTACAGTCTCCACATATTTTGGGCACATAAATATGGGGCCCCGGACAAGTGCCGATATTTTGATCATTGGGTGCCACATAACTTATCAAATCAAGGTTTACCCGCTCTATGACCGATTGCGGACAATTATTCATTTGTTCACCTGTGGCACAATACGACACATGTGTTTCTGGTGACGAATGTAGGCCACAATTAAAGGGATACGGGGGCAGTTCTTCATCGGGATAGAAATCGGTATAATTAAAAAACAATCTTTTTTGCGCAACCGAGACCACATCAAAAAAGCCAATGACCGTACCTTGACTGCCGTCGTCTGCCCTCAAATTACCTTCCAGAAAACCAGGCTGCACTTGTGAGAATATACTACCCGTCTGGCTAAAATTATTGAGTTGTTCGTAAAAACTGAACGATTCCGGACCTGATACCAATTGGCGCACCAAAATGCTATATCTATGTGAAATGGAAAAATTGTCTTTTCCTAAAAACCGCACTAAAAATCCGGTGGAACCGCCTCCTTCACCTGCGTTCAATTGATTTTGAATGATAGTATTTGACTGAGCTGTGGCATAACACACTTGCTGCTCCTCCTCACGGGGAACGATTTCAAGGTCGTAGGTGGGCGCGGGTAGAGCACAGGGGTCATAATTGGTCAATTTAAATTCTTGCGGTGACCAATTGGGGGCAATTACCTTATACGTTTCTGTGTAATCATATCGTAAATTTCCTGCCGCACCCTGGGCATTGCTATTGTCCACAAATATACCAATGCCCTCCGCCCCGCTATCGCTGATGGTTGTATCGGCATAGATGCTATCCAGGTTCGAAAATCCTGTTATGGTCATTGCTTTTGAAGAAAAGGATTTTCCATTGGTCGTCGTGACTTTTAAACTATAGTTGGTATTGCTCTCAGCGGCAAAGGCAGTGCTGGACTCATATAGTCCCGGGCTTACTTCAATAAAATTAATAGCGGCCCCCGTACTTACCTCAACCCTCACTTGGGCATTCTCTTCATAGTTGACCAAATTGCGTTCAATATCGCGCAAAGGGGTAAATGGATTGTAAACGGAGTCCAGTTGCAAATCGATTAAGCTATCTATTTGACTCAATCTAATTTGATGGTTTTTAAACTCGTTTGTTAAGGTGCCTTCCACAATTAAAATCTTGCGTTCTTGGGCCGTAGAAGTGATTCTCAGGTCAACCTCATCAATACAGGCCGTAACCCCCATTGCAACGAGCATGAATACGAGCAGTTTTTTTAAATGTACAATGGCCCTTTTCATCAAAATTTAAAATTATAGGTTATTGAAGGTATGGGTATAGCAAAAATGGAACTCTGCAGTGCTTTTACATTGCCGTTTTCGGTTACAAAAAATACCGAATACGGATTGTTTCTGCCCAATACATTATACACAGATATCGTCCAGAAACTATGAGCCAACTTATTCTTTTTGTGGTTGCCCTCCATATTTACGCCAAGGTCCAATCGATAAAAATCGGGTATGCGAAACTCATTACGGTTGCTATAGGCCACAAAATCGGCATTGTTAAACCTGAATGTACCTATGGGATAAGTTACAGGTCGGCCTGTTTGATACACAAAATTGGCCGATATACTATAGCGACGGGTAATCTTGTAATTGGCGATCAAACTAACATCATGCGGTTTGTCATAATTGGAAGGAAAGTATTCTCCATTGTTAATGCGCTCCTCACTGAATTCACTGTCAAACCGATAAAAAGACCTTGAATAGGTGTAGCCCAACCACCCATTCAACTTGCCACGGTTTTTCTTGAGTAAAAATTCCACACCATAGGCTTTACCATCGCCTTGCAACACTTCGGTTTCAACATTTTCGTTTAAAAACAAATCTGCGCCCGTTTTAAAATCGAGTACATTGTCCATACGCTTGTAATACCCTTCTAGGCTAATTTCATATTGATTGTCATTTAAATTTTTAAAGATGCCCAATGACGCCTGATACCCTTGCTGGGGTTCAATGTTCAAGTCGGACAACTTCCAAGTTTCAATGGGAGAAACCGTCGTATTGTTTGATAGTGTATGAATAAACTGATAAGCATTGTTGAAGCCCGCTTTGATTGAAAGGCTAGGGCCAAGTAGATAGCGTGCAGCGACCCGCACTTCAGATCCGCCGTAGGTTTTAATGACCTCACCACTGCCATAAGCCGTTGTATCTTGCGCGGTAGCTTCATTGCGAGCTTGACCCTCTTGATAGCTACGTTGAGTCGCTGGACCCATAGCAGCAAAAAAGGCATATCGAAGGCCTAAGCTGAGTAACAATTTATCGTTTACTTCGTATTCATCACCCACGTATAGCGCGCCCTCAATTGCTTGTTCTTCATCTATAGTTTGAGGTGCCACATTTGAATTTGTACCAATGGGCTCAATACTTCCTGGATTTACCTTGTACAACTTACCAGCAACCCCATAATCCAGCGTATGAACCTCATTCAGTGCTGTGCGCAGTTTATATTTCAATTCGGTTTCATTAATATCGTAATCCAGTTTAAAATCGTTGTTTGACTCCCCTTCAAAGTCAATTCCAAAGCCATAATCACTGTTCGTAATCGTTAAGGCGGCGTTTGTTTTATCATTGAATTTATGGTCCCATCGCCCTGAAAACAAACGATTGCTATAGTTGTACAATGAATCGGATGTTATACTGAAGGCATCGCGACTATAATATGCCGTGGCCCTAACCTCATTGTCATCATTGATACGGTTATGGTATTTTAAGATTCCGTCGAAAAAAGAAGCATTGCTATTGTTCAAGGATTCTTCATCCAAGGAGCGGAGAATCCAATCAGCATAGGCACCTCTAGCACCAATGACTACAGACGATTTATCTTTGGTCACCGGAATTTCTAGGGCCAAATTGGCCGTAACCGGACCAACAGAGCCTTCACCTGCTATTTGTTGCACATTACCATTTTTGGTGCGTATGTCAAATACCGATGACAAGCGACCGCCATACTCCACTGGGACATTTCCTTTATATATATCAACGCCCTTAGTGGTAAAAGGGTTCAAAGCTTGAAAGATGCCAAAAAAGTGGGTGGGGTTATAGATAACGGCATCATCCAAGAG
>JABDND010000170.1 GCA_013001145.1 Croceitalea sp.
CCTTCGATACCACCTCTTGCTGCATATTCCCATTCAGCTTCGGTAGGTAACCTAAATCCATTTACGAATTGTCGGCCACGACTTTTTTGGTCATCATTTTTGAATTTGGTTCTCCAATGACAAAACGCCTGGGCCTGTTGCCAGCTTACTCCTACAACCGGATAATCACTGTACGCGTCATGCCAGAAATAATCATTGTGCATGGGCTCGTTGTACGAATACTCAAAATCTTTGATCCAAACCGTGGTATCGGGATAGATTTCAAATTCTTCGGTTCGTATAAAGTCTCTTCTATTTCCTGTTTTGGCCCGGGCCGCAGCCTCAATATCCATCCAGTTATACTTGTACTTCAATTTTTTGACATCCATGGTACGCTGCCCGTTGTATGTTTCTTCTTCTGGCAGATAAAGCGAATCCATCACTTCGGTGTAATATTCATCAGGATATTCGGAAGTATCCCAAATGAGATCGATTTCTTTATTAAGAGCGTAACCTTCGTAGTAATTATCACCCATACCGGTGTAATTGTCCAGCATATATTTATCATATACCGATAATTTGGTGGTGTCGGCACTTTTAAAGGCAAACTCACCAATGGTATCTTCATCATCTGGTCCCAAACCAAGTTCATCGGCCAAAATAGCCAATTGGGTTCTAGTGATACTGTCTTTGACCCACTCTACAAATTGTCTGTACTCACTATTGGTGATTTCGGTATCATCCATATAAAAGGAGCGAACGGTCACCGTTTTGGTGGGGGCATTCAATACTTTGGCCTGGTCTTCTTCGGCCTTACCCATAATAAACGATCCTCGTGGGATGAGTTCCATGCCATAAGGTTTCTCAGGATACCATTTCTTTCCCCGTACACCAACTAACTCACCTTTTGACTTGGATTTTGAACCACAACTGGTGAGTAAAAAAACAAGTACTAGAGATGATAACAATAGCTTTCTCATACTTTAGGTTAAATTTTCGATTTTAAGATTCCAAATTGTGTTACACAAATTCATTATTCTCTAAACTATCTTTTAAATAATTTATTGTGTCTCACCAATGATTAACTTAAAAATATTTTTGTTTAGTTCAGGCCTTTTTTATAGGCTTTAAGCCACCTTTCAGGGATATTTTGGTTGCATGCATCTAAATAGTCCTGTTGAGTGCAAGGTAATAACGCCATTGAATTTGTTTTAGTATGCTCAGGCAATATTGAAGGCACCTCGACCCACCAACGTTGGGTCACATGACTTTTGAAGAATATGAGTTCGTCAGCATCTGTTGGAACTGTAAACTTGGTGAAGTCTTCATCGTTTGAACTGGGCACTTCTGTAATGCGATAGCTGAGCCCTTCGATGAAATACCATATTATTTGTGCGGTAAGTTGAAATGACAGGCTTGTATTTTCCAATTCATATATTCCGAAGACCTTCACTTTATCACTTATACCAGCATATCTTGCAATGGCGCAAATTTCCCTACCATTGAAGCCATTGGGTGAAAAATGCTCAGTAACCCCCATATCACTGGCGCGTACGGCCCTCATATCAAGACTTACCAAATGGGCGTTTCTGAGAACTGGCTCGGCCAAAGAAACGTCTGACGCTATTTCACCCAGACGATAAGCATCAAAGAAGAGTCTTTCCATCAAATCAATTTCTTCTTGAGCGTTGAAATAACTTTGGTAACCTATATTGGAAAAATTGTAAAGGTTATTGGGCTTATCGGTAATAATTTTGCTCATGTAAGATTGGGAAGATATGAGTTCGTCATCTTCTCCAAAATCAAAACGACTGTCAATGGAGACCATATTGATCATGGTCTTAATCTTATCAAAAGCACGATAGGTAGGAAAGGTAATATCTTGGGTAGCCCCTATAACGATGGGGATTATTTTTTCTTCAAGAAGGCCCGCCACAATTTCTTTGACAACAAAGTAGGTGTCCTCAACGGTTTGGCCAGCCTCCACATCGCCAATATCGATGATGGTAGAGCTCCAGTTGCCCATCATTAAACGGTACAGCTGAATACGCAGGCCATCAGTATCCAACTGCTCTGGTTTTTTTTCAAAGGCGTTTCTCGATTCCAACACGCCAAAAATGGCAACAGTGGCATTGGCAAAAACGGGTAGGCCCTTTTTTTGGGTATGTTTATGAATATTTTTTCCTACAGCTTGTGAGGGTAAAAATTCGGAAAACGCCAATACTTTGTCGCTGACGGGTACCAAAAAATCGAATGCCATAGTTATTTTTTCGCCTTGGTTTTAGCTTTAGTTTTTTTCTTGGGCTGTTTTTTTTCAATTAAAGCCTGTGCTTCTTTTAAAGATATTTTTGAAACATCAACATCTTTTGATAGCTCAACCTTTATTTTGCCCTTTATTATTTGGTGCCTGCCCCATCTGGCCTTCTCGATTCGAATGCCATCTTCAGGCCAATTTTGCACCACCTTGTCAATCTCCTTTTGTTTTTTGGCCTCGATTAATTCAACAATATCTTGCTTGGTCAAATTATCGTAGTCATATTTTTTATTCACGTTAATGAACATTCCGTCCCATTTTATAAATGGTCCAAACCTTCCCACTCCTTTAGTGACCTCTTTGTCTTCATAATGTGCAATGGGAGCATCGGCCTTTTGTTTGGCCTTGATCAGTTCTATCGCTCTATCCAAGTCAACATCAAAAGCGCTCTCGCCTTTTTCAAGTGAAATAAACTTTTTGCCAAAGCGGACATACGGTCCAAATCTGCCTACACTGGCCTCTACCTCTTCTCCCTCGTACACCCCCAATTTTCGAGGCAATTTAAAAAGTTCCATGGCCTCTTCAAAAGTTATGGTGGTAATAGACTGGTCTGGGAGCAAACTAGCAAAGAGTGGTTTTTCTTCTTCTTCAACCGTGCCAATTTGAACCATTGGGCCAAACCGACCCAATCTAGCCGCCACTTGCCTTCCTGTTTTTGGGTCTTTGCCCAATATGCGTTCACCACTGGCCCTATCGGCATTTTCTTCAACATCGAGCACCATGGGATGAAAATCTTTGTAAAAAGACCGCATTACTTTTTGCCAGTCTTCTTCTCCCGCAGCTATCTCATCAAAGTCTTCTTCGACTTGAGCCGTAAAATTGTAATCTAGAATATTGGTAAAATGTTGTACCAAAAAATCGGTCACAATCATACCAATATCAGTGGGCACCATTTTTCCTTTATCGGAACCGACTGTTTCTGTTAGTTTATTTTCTTTGATCTTACCAGACTTCAGAACCATTTGAATATATGGCCTTTCGACACCTTCAATGGTCCCTTTTTCAACATAGCCTCTATTTTGAATGGTAGAAATGGTTGGGGCATAAGTAGATGGCCTGCCAATACCCAATTCTTCCAATTTTTTGACCAAAGAGGCCTCGGTGTATCGATATGGTGCCCTCGAAAAGCGTTCTGTGGCAGTAATAGCTTTATTCTCAAGGGATTCACCAACTTTCATGGCAGGCAACATTCCTTCTTGTTCTTCGGCTGTGTCTTCATCATCACTTCCTTCTAGGTAAACCTTTAAAAACCCATCAAATTTGACCACCTCGCCATTGGCTGTAAATTCTTCAGCATGAGTGTTGGCTGCGATTCTTACGTTGGTTCGTTCCAACTGGGCATCACTCATTTGAGAGGCCAGTGTACGTTTCCAAATCAATTCATACAATTTGGCTTGATCTCTCTCCAACGAGGGCGATTGCAATTTCATATCGGTTGGTCTAATTGCCTCGTGAGCCTCTTGCGCCCCTTTTGATTTACCCTTGAAATTACGGACCGAACTGTATTTTTCACCATAATTTTCAACAATGGCCTCTTTGGCCGCCGACAATGCTTCTTTTGAAAGGTTGACACTATCGGTACGCATATAGGTGATCAAACCGGCTTCATATAGTCGCTGGGCGACCTGCATGGTTCTGCTCACTGAAAAATATAGTTTTCGTGATGCCTCTTGTTGTAATGTCGAAGTGGTAAAAGGTGCCGCCGGTGATTTTTTGGCGGGCTTTTTATCCAATTTGGCTACCGTAAATTTCGCTTCTCCATTTTTTTGCAAGAACGCAAAAGCTTCTTCTTTGGTCGCGAAGGTATTCGCCAATTTTGCCTCAAAGACTTTTCCGTCTTGAGTCATGAACTCCGCTCTAATTCTAAAGGCAGCTTCTGGTTTGAAGGCTTCTATTTCACGCTCGCGTTCTACAATCAATCGAACTGCGACGGACTGTACTCGTCCTGCGGATAAACCGGGTTTTATTTTTTTCCAAAGTACGGGAGAAAGCTGGTATCCCACAAGACGATCAAGCACACGCCTTGCCTGTTGGGCGTTAACCAAATCGTAATTGATTTCTCTCGGGTTTTCAATGGCCTGTTGAATGGCTGTTTTGGTTATGGAGTTAAAAACAATACGTCTGGTCTTTTTTTTGTCCAAACCAAGTTCCTCTGCCAAATGCCACGATATGGCCTCCCCTTCGCGGTCCTCATCACTGGCCAACCAAATCAAATCTGCCTTTTTTGCAAGGCCCTTTAATTTGGTGACCAATGCTTTTTTGTCTTTGTCAACTATATATTTGGGTTCAAAATTGTTATCTACATCTACCCCCAGTTCTTTGGATGGTAAATCTGCGATATGACCAAAACTTGATTCTACCTGATATTCTTTTCCAAGAAAACGTTCAATGGTTTTTGCTTTGGCAGGGGACTCAACGATTACTAAGTTCTTTGGCATTCAATAGGTTTTGCGGAAACAAAAGTATGCGAATTTTTTGATTTTGATTTTTTGCCAAGCTTTCGGACAAAAAAATATCCCGTAAAAACGGGATATTAAGTTTAAATATTGCTTCAATTTTAATTAAGCTGTAATTCACTTATTAGCCTAATGTCATTGTTTAAATACTCATATTGGTACAAAACGCCATCGCCAACCATCAACAAATGGTTTTCAAGTGGAATAACATCAAATGTGACTATATTCTCAAAATGATTCAATGGAACAAGATTGGGAATATCAGATTTATCATAAACTTTTAACCCAGAGCTTCCATCACAAATAAATAGTTTTTCGTCTTTTATACCCAATCCATATGGTTCATCCATTGGGTACATGACCAATAATTCGGGTGTTGTGATATTTGTAATGTCAACGACGAACAGTCCACTTTCGGTGGCTCCACAAAAATTACCGCCCCTTAAGGTAACATAGGCGTAGTTCTCATCGACCACCACGGGATCGCATGCAGTGCCATGCTGAAATTCTGAAACAAAACTTGGTGTTGCAGGAGATGATATATCATATATATACATACCCCGCATACTGCCCAAGAATAAATACTCACCTCTGTTAAAAATTGTTTCAATATCAAATCCTGCAAAAACGTCGTCCAAGTCTTGTGGATTGCCCAAGTCTGAGATTTCAAAGACATTGATGTTATGACTATCTACGGCATATAAATAGTCGCCCACAATTTTAAACCTTGCCAAGGAACCACCTTGACCGGTATCACCACCACTATTGGCGGCTTCGGCCGTGCCGTCATTAAAAAAGATATCAGGTTGTTGCACATCTGCTATTTTGCGACGTTCAGTTACGGTTTCCCAGCCTACGATTATATCATTTTCATAATCTATATCGCCCCACTCAAATATTTGTGCTTCAAATGGAAAAACAACATTTTCCCGCAAAACATTTTGCATACGGTTCACTATTTGAATTGCATTTATATTGGATATATCAAGCACAATAAGATCTGTAATACTATCTGCATATAGAAAATTGTCTTTAATTGAAATATCAACATTGCCGGCAATTTTAATAAATGCGATTTTTTGCGGCGAGGCCGGGTTACTGTTGTCTATTACGTGAACACCCTTAAAGGCGTCATTTATAAAAATGTAATTCTGGTAGGCGTAAATTTTACCGGATTCATTTATTGGGAGTGGATCGACGACTTCAACGCTATTTACAAACTCCGTACGGCTCATCACCAAAGGTTTTGCAACCAAATAGTCGGCGAATTCTTCATCTGACGAATTTTCTTCACATGAGATCAACACCATAAAAAAACCCAACAATAAAAATAAGAGACCCTTTTTCATGTTTTTGTTTAATTAATTAGGTTAAAATTACATATCACAGATGTGAATCTCTAAACAAAGTTGCGTTTTGTGGCCCACTTAGTCAGAAAGTTGCTCCGGCTGTTCAAAGCCAAAAACATCTTTATAAATAAAGTATACAGGTATTTTTGATAGCATAGCGGTAAAAAATACGCCCACTACACATAATAAAACTCCCAATTCGGCTATTAATCCCAAAACGATGAGCAATCCAAAAATCACCAACCAATTTTTATTACCCAAAGCAAAACTGGCCTTAACAATTTCGCCAGCAGAGAGTTCATCATTAAATGCTAAAAAAGCAGGAAACAATGAAACAGGCACCATCACATAAATAACACCTATAAAACAAGCCAATAGGCCCAATAAACTCACCCCTAAGGCGTAGAGCGCCAAGACAAAGGTCTTGCCTAAATATCCATTTTTAAAAAAGTAGAAATAATCATCGGAGCCTGATTCATTCAAATCTTTTTGCTTGCTTATTCTTAGAAAAGCCGCATTAAACGCCAATGATATGGTCATTATCGCCAACATCAAAAACGGAAACAAAACGGCCATAACCATCACCGCCATATCTGGTAGGTCTTCTGCGCGAATTACATCGGGATCATCTATGCCTGCTATGATCATTGGTAAATAAAAAAGTACATAAAAAGGCAAAATCAATAAGATGGTCAAAACAATGGTCAAAAATCCCTGTAGCCATACTTTTTGAAACAGATTAATACTGCCATTGAAGATATTGCTAAAATCAATGGGCTTGCTGGCGGCAATTTTTTGTGAAGTAGAGGTAAAATTCATCGCTTAGTTTAATAGGATTGGTGCTTATAAAGATAATCTTAAGATTGCAAACCATAAAATTGAGCCAATTCATACTGCCATATTGTCACGTGTATAAATTATGCCTTATCTTTGACGGCTCTAATGTTTAAAGATGAAGCCTAATAACGGTATCGAAAAAATAATTGATGAAAAAACACAGGGCAATACCCTAGTTCTCGCCAATGACAAAAAAAACCCGCGTAAACTTTATATTGAAAGTTACGGTTGTCAAATGAATTTTTCCGATAGTGAAATTGTCGCCTCCATACTTTCCAAAGAAGGTTTTAACACGACTCAAAATCTGGAAGAAGCGGATCTGGTGCTTGTCAATACGTGTTCCATAAGAGAAAAGGCTGAGCTCACAGTGCGCAAGCGGCTAGAAAAATTTAATGCGGTCAAAAAAACCAATCCAACCATGAAAGTCGGTGTTTTGGGTTGCATGGCCGAAAGACTTAAAAATAAATTCTTGGAAGAGGAGAAAATAGTGGACATGGTCGTTGGGCCAGACGCCTATAAAGACTTGCCAAATCTAATCCAAGAAATTGACGAAGGGCGCAATGCAGTCAATGTAATATTATCAAAAGACGAAACCTACGGTGATGTCGCACCCGTTCGCTTAAATTCCAATGGGGTTACGGCCTTTGTCTCTATAACAAGGGGTTGCGATAATATGTGCACCTTTTGTGTGGTTCCTTTCACCAGAGGGCGTGAAAGAAGCCGTGATCCCCAATCCATTCTCGAAGAAGTCAATGACCTATGGAACAAAGGCTTTAAAGAAATTACCCTTTTGGGCCAAAATGTGGATAGTTATTTATGGTATGGCGGTGGGCTAAAAAAAGATTTTGACAAGGCAACGGCTATGCAACAAGCAACTTCAGTTGATTTTGCAAAGCTGTTGGAAATGACTGCCATGGCACAGCCCAAAATGCGCATTCGGTTTTCCACATCAAACCCTCAAGACTTGAGCCTTGATGTTATTGAGACCATGGCCAAATATGAAAATATATGCAATTACATTCACTTACCGGTACAAAGTGGAAGTGATCGCATTTTAAAAGCTATGAATCGATTGCATACACGAGCGGAGTATTTTGACCTTATAGATAACATCAAGCGCATTATACCAGATTGCGCCATTAGTCAAGACATGATAACGGGTTTTCCAACAGAAACCGAGGAGGACCATCAAGATACGCTCTCGTTAATGGAATATGTGAAATATGATTTTGGATTTATGTTTGCGTATTCTGAAAGGCCGGGTACATTGGCCGCCAGAAAATTGGAAGACGATATACCATTGGAAACAAAAAAGAGAAGACTAAGGGAAATCATTGACCTTCAGCAAACACATAGCCATTATCGCACCAAACAGCACGTGGGCAAAACGGAAGAAGTCTTGATAGAGGGAACATCCAAAAAATCAGATGCCCATTGGATGGGTCGTAACTCACAAAACACGGTGGTAGTTTTCCCCAAAGAAAAATACACCATTGGAGATTTTGTCAATGTAAAAATCAAAGCTTGTACCTCTGCGACACTTTTGGGTGAAGCAGTTGGTTATTCAAAGAATAATTAAAACATGGAAAGTGTTCAATCTATAAAACAACGCTTTGAACTCATTGGCAACGATGTCAAACTAAATCGTGCCATTGAAAAAGCCATTCAAGTCGCCCCTACTGATATTTCAGTCTTGGTGACCGGTGAAAGTGGCGTGGGTAAAGAGGCCATTCCTAAGATAATCCATTCCATATCACATCGAAAACATGCCAAATACATCGCCGTAAACTGCGGTGCCATACCCGAAGGAACCATAGACAGTGAACTGTTTGGTCATGAAAAAGGGGCCTTTACGGGTGCCACACAAACACGAAGTGGTTATTTTGAAGTTGCTGATGGCGGCACCATCTTTTTAGACGAAGTAGGCGAACTTCCCTTGACCACCCAAGTGCGGCTCTTACGCGTGTTGGAAAATGGTGAATTCTTAAAAGTAGGCTCCTCACAGGTTCAAAAGACAGACGTACGCATCGTAGCAGCCACCAACATCAATATGTTCGAGGCCATTAAAAAAGAAAAATTCAGGGAAGACCTTTATTACCGTTTGAGTACGGTCGAAATCCATATTCCTCCATTGCGGGAGCGCCGTGAAGACATCCATTTATTGTTCAGAAAATTTGCTTCAGATTTTGGTCAAAAATATAAAATGCCCACCATTCGACTGGAGCCCGAAGCCATAGACATTTTGTTAAAATATAGATGGCCGGGCAACATTAGACAATTGCGCAACATTGCTGAACAAATTTCGGTTTTGGAAGAAAACCGCTCCATATCTGCTATTACACTCAACGGTTATTTGCCCAATTCCAATAGCAGTAATTTGCCCGCTATCGTGGGGTCCGAAAAAAGCGGTAGTGATTTTAGCAATGAACGCGAAATTCTATACAAGGTTCTTTTTGATATGAAGGGCGACCTTAACGATCTTAAAAAACTAACCTTAGAGCTTTTAAAAAATAATGACAGTGAAAAAGTTCAAGAAGAAAACGAGAACCTGATACGAAAAATATACGGCAGCAAGGAAAATCAATATGAAAATGATGACGTAGATTTGGCAGAAGAGGTATTGGAGCTGCCAGAACCCCTCGTTGAAAACTCCCCAACTACCGTGAACGCTCAAGAAGACCGCTACCATTTTGCCGAAGAAATTGAAGAGGAAGAAACACTTTCGCTCCAGCAAAAAGAAATAGAATTAATTAAAAAATCGTTGGAGCGCAATCGGGGAAAACGTAAGGCAGCAGCTTCAGAATTGGGTATATCGGAAAGGACTTTATATCGAAAAATAAAACAATATGATCTATAAAAAGTTAAAGTCCGTTTTATGTGTTTTAAGTTTTACCCTGCTCATGGGCTGCGGCTTTTATAATTTTTCAGGTGCCAGTACAGGCACTGCAGAAACTTTTCAAGTCAATTTTTTCCAGAATTATGCCGACCAGTCGCCAGGATCTACAATTGAACCTGGACTTGACAGGGATTTTACCCTGGCCTTGCAGGACTTGATCACCAATTTAACGAGCTTGAACCTTACCGGCAATAATGGTGATTTGGTTTATGAGGGTGAGATTATCGAATATCGCGTTTCTCCCATGTCGGCCACAGCCAATCAAACCGCGGCACAAAACCGGTTGACCATGGGCGTAAAAGTTCGTTTCTTTAATACCACTAAAGAAGATTCAGACTTTGAACAACGTTTTTCATTTTTTTACGATTTCCCAGCAACACAATTATTGGAATCTGTGAAGAGTGAAGCGCATGAGGCGTTGTTTGAACGTTTAACACAAGATATATTTAATGCATCATTAGCAGATTGGTAATTCTATGAACGTAGCAGATTTTTTTGATATACTGCGCAAAACCGAAACCACTCTCACGCCAGAACAAACACGTGAGCTTGAAGTAATTTTGGAAGAATACCCTTATTTTCAAGCTGCTCGTGCCCTTCACCTTAAAGGGTTAAAGAATTTAGACAGTTACAAGTACAATGATGCTCTAAAAACAACCGCTGCACATACCACCGATCGTGAAGTACTTTTTGACCTGATAACCGCAGCTGATTTTTCACAGCACGAAATCGCAGATAGCCTTCTGGGCCGCGCTACTAAATTGGATGAAAAAGAGGCCGTAGCAGAAGAGATTGAACCTAACCCTGAAGCTTCGGTAATATTGGGCGAAACCGAAGAAAAAAGTCCTTTACCGCAAAATATCAAAGATGCAGAGCAAATTTTAGATCCAGCTCTCTTTGAATCAAAGCAAAAGGAGACTATAGTGAATGACCCATTACAATTGGGCAAACCCCTTGCTTTTACAAAAGATGAAAAACATTCATTCAACGAATGGCTGCAGCTCACCTCTAAAATTAAGGTTCAGAAAACCAATGCCCGGTTAGAAGTCGAGAATGAAAAAAAGAAAAAGTATGAATTGTTAGACAAGTTTTTAGAAGATAAACCCAAGATTCATCCCACAGATTCCATCACATCCAAAATCAATATCAAAGACTCCCTGAAAATGAATCAGAATGAGTTGATGACAGAGACATTGGCAAGGGTCTATTTGGAACAAAAAAAGTATAAAAAAGCAATACAAGCCTTTAAGATATTGAGTTTGAAATATCCGGAAAAAAGTGGTTTCTTTGCAGACCAAATTCGGGCAGTCAAGAATTTGCAAAAAGAAAACGAATAACACAAATGAGCACTTTTAGCATATTTTTAATTCTAATCATTGTAGTCTGTTTATTGTTGGTTTTGGTCATCATGGTCCAAAATCCCAAAGGCGGCGGTTTGTCTTCGTCATTTGGAGGAGGCGGAACCCAAATAGTTGGAGGGGTAAAAAAAACAGGGGATTTCTTGGATAAGAGCACCTGGACACTCGCGGCTTTGTTGATCGTTTTGATACTTTTATCCAATGTGGCACTAAAAGGCAACTACGGACAGGTAGATTCTAAATTATTGAATGGTGACGACATTGAAAACACTATTCCCGAAGAGGTGCCTGAAGAGCTGCCTACAGCGACAGGTAACAATCCAATTGATACCATACAATAACCATCATACGCATAAAAACATTAAAAATGCCAGCCTTAATGACAAGCTGGCATTTTTTCTTTAAAAAAAGTGTCAGTTTTCAGCTCTGGCATAATTTCTGTCAAGTCTAAAAAGAATTTTATAATCTAATTTAAAAACTAAATAAAATGGCTAAAGTTAACATTAAACCATTAGCAGATAGGGTCTTGATTGAGCCCATGGCAGCCGAAACCAAAACAGCTTCGGGCATTATCATACCAGATACTGCTAAAGAAAAACCACAGAAAGGTAAAGTAGTCGCCGTAGGTCCTGGTACCAAAGACGACAAAGTCACTGTTAAAGTCGGTGACTCCGTTCTTTATGGAAAGTATGCCGGCACCGATCTTAAATTGGATGGCATTGATTACTTGATTATGCGTGAAAGTGACATTTTAGCAATTGTATAAATAAAAACCACTAAAGAAAATGGCAAAAGAAATAAAGTTTGATATAGATGCACGTGATGGCCTTAAAAGAGGTGTAGATGCACTGGCCAATGCGGTGAAAGTAACTTTGGGACCCAAAGGAAGAAATGTAATTATTTCCAAATCATTTGGAGCACCACAAGTCACTAAAGATGGTGTGACCGTGGCCAAAGAAATAGAATTGGCAGATGCCCTTGAAAATATGGGCGCACAAATGGTGAAAGAAGTAGCTTCCAAAACTAATGACCTGGCCGGTGACGGCACCACAACGGCAACCGTTTTGGCACAAGCTATTGTAAAAGAAGGCTTGAAAAACGTTGCCGCGGGGGCCAATCCAATGGACTTAAAAAGAGGAATTGATAAAGCGGTTGAGGCCATCGTAGGAGATTTGGCAAAACAAGCCAAAAAAGTAGGTGACTCCATTGATAAAATTAAACAAGTAGCGGCCATTTCGGCCAATAATGATGAAACTATAGGTGATTTAATCGCTCAAGCGTTTCAAAAGGTTGGTAAAGAAGGGGTCATTACAGTTGAAGAAGCCAAAGGCACCGATACTTATGTTGATGTCGTTGAAGGAATGCAGTTTGACAGAGGTTACTTGTCTCCCTATTTTGTGACCGATTCTGAAAAGATGATTGCTGATTTGGACAATCCATACATCCTTCTTTTTGACAAGAAGATTTCTTCAATGAAAGACTTGCTTCCTGTTTTGGAACCTGTCGCACAATCGGGCAAACCACTATTGATCATCGCTGAAGATGTAGATGGAGAAGCCCTCGCAACATTGGTAGTCAATAAACTAAGAGGTTCGTTAAAAATTGCCGCTGTAAAAGCTCCAGGTTTTGGTGACAGAAGAAAAGCCATGTTAGAAGACATCGCCATTTTGACCAATGGTACCGTAATTTCTGAAGAAAGAGGATTTTCTCTTGAAACTGCCACCATTGACATGTTAGGAACTACTGAAAGGGTAACCATTGATAAAGACAACACAACCATCGTAAACGGTGGCGGTGTGGCCAAAAACATTAAAACACGTGTCAACCAGATAAAATCTCAGATTGAGACCACAACTTCTGATTATGACAAAGAGAAGCTTCAAGAGCGCTTGGCCAAATTGGCCGGAGGTGTAGCGGTACTTTATGTTGGTGCTGCCTCTGAGGTTGAAATGAAAGAGAAAAAAGACCGCGTTGATGATGCCTTACATGCTACTAGAGCTGCTGTTGAAGAAGGTATTGTAGCAGGTGGTGGTGTTGCCTTAGTGAGGGCCAAAGCACAATTGGCCAAGGTAAAGGTTGAAAACGATGATGAGGCGACAGGTCTGCAAATAGTGGCAAGAGCCATCGAATCTCCTTTAAGGACCATTGTAGAAAATGCAGGTGGTGAAGGATCGGTTGTGGTTGCGAAAATTTTGGATGGCAAGGGAGACTTTGGTTATGATGCCAAATCAGATCAATACGTTGATTTGATGAAAGCAGGTATCATTGATCCTAAGAAGGTCACCCGTGTGGCTTTGGAAAATGCTGCTTCTGTTTCAGGAATGATCCTGACCACAGAATGTGCTTTGACCGACATTAAAGAAGACACGCCTCCAATGCCCCCAATGGGCGGCGGCGGTATGCCGGGCATGATGTAATTTCAAACTGGAACAGCGAAATATGTTCTGTTCTTTGTTGTAACTGAAATATGATTCATTAAAAAAAGCGTCCTAATTTGATTAGGGCGCTTTTACTTTTAGAGATTTTGAGATTATCTCTATTGAAAAAAAGGATAGCTAAATTTCAAAAGATTTGAATGACCATACTTATGGCCATTATTAACATGATGGAGTTTTCAATAAAAGTAGCTTCGGTCATTGGAAGTTGTAAAGCTGTGCCCAAACAGGCACATCGTATTTTCTTCTTGTCCAATAGTGTTTTGCTGACCCCAAAGGTCGTGATGCCCAATACAATAATAGTTGCAATCAGCGCCAATGGTATTTGTACTCGCATCAAAAACATCAATCCCAATGCCAACTCGATAAAAGGATAGACCCAACCATAAAGGGGCGCCCGCTCGGCCAAAGGGTCATACATACTAAAGCTTTCAGGAAATCCTTTTAAATCTAAAAACTTAAAAAAGCTAAATACTATATAAAACAAGCCCATAAAGTCGAGCATGGCCTCAGTTGTATTCCAGTCATCCAAATTCAATAGATAAGAAGCTACAAAGAGATAGGCAAAAATTAAAAAAAGTGGGCGCAGTTGCACCCACTTGGATTTTTGTCCATTTACATTCGTTTGTGCTTTTTGACCAACAGCTTTTTTTCTTGTTATTTGGTACTTACTTGATAAAACCGCTTGTAGAGTGCTATCAGGTATTTCAACTTCAGATTCTATTATCGCCTCTTCCTTCTCTAAGTCTACTTGTACCTCCAGTACTCGATCTAGCTGCTTCAAGTTTTCTACTATGGAGGCTACACAGCCTTGACATGTCATTCCAGATACTTGATATGCAGTTTTCATTTTTTGTGCTTATCACTATCATCGGTATCATCATCGCGATACTTGCAGCAAGGATGCACCTTATCATAGGCCTCTTCGGTTGCTTTGAGTTCTTTGGTATCATGGCCCACCGCAACAAGCGCTGTTTTGATTTTCATTGGATCGGTTTTACGCTCATCTATGATCAAGGCAAGTTGATGGGTTGGAATATCCCAAGAGGCATACTTAACCCCACTCACACCCAATGCGGCCTTTTCAATTCGCATTTTACACATTTCACATTTGCCTTCTACCTCAAAATTCAGCTTTTTGTTTTTATCCTGTGCCACACCTAAAGTGGAGGCCAAAACACAAAGGGTAATTATTACAATATTCTTCATTTTACTTAATCTTTTCATGATTTAAATCTAAAGCCTGTATATAGCATTCGACCCATAATTGGGCCATATATTATTGTTGTGTCAAAGTTCGTTCCAAAAGGGTCTTCAGCACCTAAAATTGGATTGAATTGTCTAAAATTAGTCAAATTCTCACCGCCTACATAAATTTCAAATTTCTTAGAAAATACTTTTGTTATCTGTGCATTCATGAGACTATATCCGTCGGCAAAATCACCCAGCTGCAAATTGGGGGGATTAGTTGAAGTATTTGGCAATCTTTGTTCACCCAAAAGATTGTACGTATAATCAAAACGCCATTGTGCCCCATTTTCTTTTACATTGGTCTCATATCCTAAATTGGCAAAATACCGATGCCGTGCCTGTAATGGTTTTTGCAAAAGACCTGTTTGATAGCTAGTTTTAACATCATAAAACTTATAGGCCATACGCAAATCCAAATTGCTTACAATTTCTTGGTTTAGTTCTATTTGTAAGCTATTGGCATAGCTTTTACCCTCTAAATTTGAAAAAACAATTGTTCTAGGATCTTCCCAATCAACGACAATTTGATTATCAAAATCAGTTCTATAAAAATCGACTGAAAAATCACCTGGTCGATCAAATAAATTGAATCCTTGTAAAAAACTGAATCCATAATTGAGGGCCTTTTCCGCATCAAATCCGTAAATATCCCCTCCATTGCCCAAGAGTTGTATGTTTCGCGACGAAGCGAACATGCGTTGGTTTTCAGCAAAGATATTCGCCGCCCTTCTGCCCAAGCCGAATGAACCCCTTAAACTGGCGCGTTCCCAAGGCGTATACCGTAGATGGAATCTTGGTGTAATAAAGGTTCCCAATCTATTGTGTGCATCCAAACGGATTCCAGCCGTAAGGCTCACTTTTTCAAGATCATCATAGCTGTATTCAAAAAACGAACCCACGGACCGATCAACCCTTTCAAAATCTTGAGTATTCACCAATTCTTCGTACCCGTCATATGCAAAGGTCAACCCAGTCTTAAATTTGTGTTGGGTATTGCCAATGATTGAGTTGAATATTAGATTGGAATATATACTTTCATGTACTATATCGTACACATTGAAACCATAATACGATTCTTGTTGGTGATTGCTATAAGAGGCCTGAAATCCAAAACTTTGAAAAGGCAGCTCAGGAAAAACATAGCCTAATTTAATAGCGCTGTCAAATCGTCTTGTATCAATTTCACTGCCCCAGGCATTGGTAGTGAATTTATCTGTTGATGGATTAAACTCCGATTCGCCAACCTGCTTCTCATCATTCAAAAAGCGAACATTAAAAAAGCTAACCCATCCTTTTTCAGGATTTTGATATTGCCACCTGTTCATTATATTGATTTGATTGGCCAAAGGCGTATCCAAAAAACCATCGTTATTGTTATTAACCTTTAAGTCTCGTCTATTGCCATGTAAGTAAATGCCCGTCTGTAATTTATCGCTCACTTTCTGATTGATATGGGCATTCATTTCGAGCCTGCCATTTAAGTTTCCGTAGCCATTTATAAACAAAGGCTCATCGGTCAAGGGCTTTACCAATTCGGTATTGATTTGGCCCGAAATACTTTCATAGCCATTAATCACGCTGCCGGCACCTTTTGTAATTTGTATGCTCTCAACCCAAGTTCCTGGAGTAAATGTAAGTCCAAAGGTCTGTGAAGCACCCCTGACCATGGGTATGTTCTCTTGGGTAATCAACAAATAGGGGCTGGTTAGGCCCAGCATTTCAATCTGCTTGGTTCCCGTAAGGGCATCATTGAAATTTACGTCAATGGCCGGGTTGGTCTCAAAACTCTCTGATAGATTGCAACATGCTGCTTTTAAGAGCTCTGCACTATTGACCGTAACCACGTTTTGGGCAGCAAAAAATGTCTTTTCCACCGCTTCGCGCTGTTTGGTCACCACAACCTCGTCCAATTGGTTTTCGGGTTCCAACCAATGATGTACCATTTGAGGTTTGTTAATTGTAAGGGTGTCCGACTTGAATCCAACAAAACTAATTACCAGTTTATCGTATTCCTCGTTGAAAGGAATAGCAAACGTACCATCAGATTTGGTGATAGTACCCAGTTGGGAATTCAACCAATAGACATTGGCGCCCGCAAGACCTATATGCTCATTTTCGGAATTGGCCTCCATGATCATGCCCTCAACTTTATCTTGGGCCAAGAGGAACGCCATATTGGCAAAAAGTATGCCGGTAAGGCAAATATATTTTTTCATTGTTTTTGATTTGAATTAAAATTATAGAACAAAACCTAACTTCTAAAAAACTCAGAAGTTGTATTGAAAATGTCCTAAATTCAAATCAAAAATATTTGGTGAAGTACTAGTTTATCTCTCACCAACAACGGCGGAGGATAAGTTTCAGAAGAAATCGATTTAGAGCTTTGGGGCTCTAATTCATTTAAAAATGACGTTGTGAAAGCAAAAATAAAAACCTGCTGGTTTAAATTGATATCTGTCCAACTAAGCTTCAAATCATCTTGTCCCTCTAAGGTGAAAGATTCGTCGTCACAACAATGGTTCTGAACATCGCTGCTTTCCCTTAACTGCATAGTGGTTTTCATGCCGCAATCTTCAGCCGAAGCAAATAAGGCAATATCCATAACTCTACCCATGCACAAATGCTTATCCACCGTCCATGAAACGGTAGATAGCAATAGCAAGATGGCCATTATGGTAGAAGTAAGTTGTTGGAAACCTTTTTTCATAAGGGCAAATTTACAAAATATTGAAATTTAAGCGCTTCAAGTCTAAATATGTTAACCAAACTTTGTGAAATTACCAATTGCACAAAAGTCGTTTTTGTGCGACATTTACCTTCAAATCATCAAGGCATATGTTCGAAGGTTTAAAAACTAAAGTGTCAGAAATAGTTGCAGGTCCAGCACGAAATGCCGACCAAAAAATGCTTGATATCTGTACGCTCTTGAAAGCTGATGTACCCCACTATGACTGGGTTGGTTTTTACTTTAAAAATGGAGATAAACGAGAACTAAAATTACGGGCATACGCCGGTGAACCCACGGACCATACAATCATACCTTTTGGAAAGGGCATTTGTGGGCAGGTGGCGGAAAGTAATCAAAATTTTATAGTACCCGACGTGGCTGCCCAAGACAACTACATTGCATGCAGCATTACGGTTAAATCTGAAATTGTAGTGCCCCTTTTTAAAAACGGTGAGAATATTGGACAAATAGACATTGATTCAAACACCCCAAATCCATTTTCCGAAGCGGACGAGCGACTTTTAGAATATGTGAACCAAAAAGTAGCTGAAATTCTTTAAAACTTATTTGGTTTTGTTGATAAACCGTTAAATTTTATCCCCATTATTGAGGTATTTTTGATGCTCCTAAATAAATGAACGATTGATTTATGAGCACTATAAAAGCATCTTCGGCGTTGATTTCTGTATTCCACAAAGATGGTTTGGAGCCTCTTGTAAAAAAGATGGACGAACTTGGTATAACCCTTTATTCAACAGGAGGAACCGAAAAGTTTATCCGTGATCTGGGTATCCATGTAATTCCTGTAGAAGAAGTCACCAGTTATCCATCCATATTGGGTGGTCGCGTAAAAACACTGCATCCCAAAGTATTTGGTGGCATCTTAAATAGACAGGACCATGACAGTGACGTTGCCCAAATGGAGGAATTTCAAATTCCGCAGTTAGATATCGTTATTGTCGATCTATATCCTTTTGAAAAAACGGTGGCAAGTGGCGCTTCCGAACAAGATATCATAGAAAAAATTGACATTGGTGGCATTTCACTAATACGCGCCGCAGCCAAAAACTATAAAGATGTGCTGTGTGTTTCTTCAATGGAAGATTATTCAGATTTTTTATCCGTCATCAGCACTGGAAATGGTAGTACGAATTTGACAGATCGCAAGCGTTATGCAGCCAAAGCATTTAATGTATCATCGCACTATGACACTGCCATTTTTAATTACTTCAATCAAAATCACGATCAAGCTGTTCTAAAAATAAGCGAGCTTAAAGGTCAAGTTTTGCGTTATGGCGAAAATCCCCATCAAAAAGGTTTTTTCTTTGGTGATTTCGAAGCCATGTTCACAAAATTACACGGCAAAGAGCTATCTTATAATAACCTTTTGGATGTAGACGCTGCTGTAAACTTGATGCTGGAGTTCAAAAAAGACGACCCTACCTTTGCCATATTAAAACATAACAATGCTTGTGGTCTCGCAACTCGCTCAACCGTTCACAAGGCATATGTTGATGCCCTTGCAGGTGATCCCGTTTCTGCCTTTGGTGGCATATTGATCAGCAATGTTGAAATAGATGTCCCTACAGCAAAAGAAATTCATCAACTGTTCTGTGAGGTGGTCATAGCTCCAAGCTATTCAAATGAGGCATTGGCCCTATTAAAAGGAAAGAAGAACAGGATAATTTTGATACAAAACGAAGTAGCATTGCCAGATACCTTGGTACGCACTTGTTTAAATGGAGTTTTGGTTCAAGATAAAGATTTTAAGACCGATGACTTGGCCGAATTGCAATATGCCACCAATAGCAAACCCACAAATGAACAATTACAAGATTTAATTTTTGCATCAAAACTATGCAAGCATACCAAGAGCAATACCATTGTCTTGGCCAAGAACCGCCAACTTTGTGCCAGTGGTACAGGACAGACTTCACGAGTAGATGCCCTCAACCAAGCCATACACAAGGCCAACCATTTTAAATTTGATTTAAAAGGAGCCGTTATGGCCAGTGATGCTTTTTTTCCATTCCCCGATTGTGTTGAAATAGCTCACAAGGCAGGCATAAGCAGCGTCATTCAGCCCGGAGGGTCAATCAAAGACCAATTGAGCATTGATTATTGCAATGCAAATGATGTTGCCATGGTAATGACCGGCACACGTCATTTTAAGCATTAATTTTACTACTTTTGCCGATAAAATTTACCTTTAATCCAAATAATACATATTTCTTATGGGATTTTTTGATTTCATGACTGAGGAGATTGCGATTGACCTTGGTACTGCAAATACTTTAATTATTCATTTGGATAAGGTAGTTGTTGACAGTCCTTCAATTGTTGCGCGTGATCGCATATCTGGAAAAATTATCGCCGTTGGCAAGGAAGCCAACATGATGCAGGGTAAAACCCATGAAAACATAAAGACCATTCGACCTTTAAAGGACGGCGTGATTGCAGACTTTGATGCCTCTGAGAAGATGATCAATATGTTCATTAAAAATATCCCAGCCTTAAAGAAAAAATGGTTTCCACCTGCCCTACGAATGGTCATTTGTATTCCTTCAGGCATTACGGAGGTTGAAATGCGTGCAGTTAGAGAATCGGCAGAAAGAGTAAACGGAAAAGAGGTTTATCTAATTCATGAACCCATGGCGGCCGCCATTGGTATAGGCCTTGATATTATGCAGCCCAAAGGCAATATGATTGTAGATATAGGTGGTGGTACCACAGAAATTGCAGTAATAGCACTTGGTGGCATTGTCTGTGACAAATCGGTGAAAATTGCAGGTGATGTTTTCACTAATGACATCATTTATTATATGCGAACCCAGCATAACCTCTATGTAGGTGAAACCACCGCCGAGGCCATCAAAATTGAAATAGGCTCTGCCACCGAAGATTTGCAATCACCACCAGATGATAAGCAAATTCAAGGGCGTGATCTTTTGACAGGAAAACCAAAACAAGTTCAAATTTCATATCGTGAAATTGCAAAGGCACTTGACAAAAGTATTCTACGTGTTGAAGATGCGGTGATGGAAACGCTTTCACAAACTCCTCCAGAACTCGCTGCAGACATATATAATACAGGAATTTATTTAGCTGGTGGCGGATCTATGCTTCGTGGTTTGGATCGTAGACTTTCCCAAAAAACAGATCTGCCCGTCTATATTGCCGAAGACCCTCTACGCGCCGTGGTTAGAGGCACAGGTATAGCTCTTAAGAATTTAGAACGCTACAAAAACATCTTAATTAAGTAGTAATTAATTAAAGTAATACAAGGAACATTCTTTGAAACCAATCAATAAAATTGAATGCAAAGAATTATCAATTTTATTCTTGAATACCGAAATGCATTTTTATATGCCTTCTTGGCATTGGTTTCTTTAATTTTCACATTACGGTCGCACAGTTACCACCAATCCAAATTTTTCAACTCCTCTAAATGGATATCGGGTTCGGTCTATAACGCTTCAAGCAATATTAAAGATTATTTTAAGCTAAGAGAGGAAAATGAACGGCTTGCCACTGAAAATCAACGCCTGCGATACCAACTTTTTAATAGGTTACCCATGGTAGGGAGAACACTTGACAGTTCAAACATTGATTACGAGGTTATATTCGCCAGAGTCACTAAAAACAGTTTTGCTTCGCCTAGAAATTATTTGACCATTGATAAAGGCCTTAAGGATAGCATTAAACAAGATATGGGTGTGATTACCACCAAAGGCATATTGGGGATTGTTGAAAATACATCGCAGAATTATGCCATTGTACAAAGTATACTCAATACCAAATCCATCATCAATGCGAAAATTAAGAACACCAATTACTTTGGCTCGTTGATTTGGGATGCAAAAAAGTATGATGTCGTTCAACTTATCGACATCCCCCGATTGGTGCCGCTGACTGTGGGCGATACAATTGTCACAGGGGCAATGTCCAGTATTTTTCCGGAGAACATCCCTATAGGCGTGATTAAAAAATATGACCTCAATCAGGCCAAAAGCTTTTATAATATAGATATTGCCCTTTTCAATGATATGGCCAATATCAAGAATGTTTATATCATCAAGAATAGAAATAAGGCCGAAGTCTTAGAACTGGAAAAAAGCACTAACGATGTTGAATAACCCGATTCTTATAAATATTCTTCGGTTTGCACTTTTGGTCATAGCACAAATATTAATTTTCAATCAACTCAATTTCTTTGGATTTATAAACCCATTGGTCTATGTGCTTTTTATTTATTGGTACCCTTTACGCGAAAATCGGGCATTCTTTTTATTGATCAGTTTTTTTCTTGGTTTTGTTATTGATGTATTTTCAGACACTATGGCCTTACATGCCTTGGCTACGGTTACATTAGCATATTCAAGACCCATTTTAATGCGTTTTATATTTGGTGCCAATTATGAACTTCAAGGTTTTACTTTTAAAAATGCAACGCGTTTGCAGCGAATGACTTATTTATTATTGTTAATTGTATTACAGCAAATCATATTCTTTTCGTTTGAAATTTTAAGTTTTGGCCATATCCTCTTAATTTTGAAGAAAATACTATTCACGAGTTTTGTGACGTTTATATTTTGTGTTCTGCTCAGTTCACTCTTTGCAGTTGAAAATGAATAGTCTACATTACCCCAAACAATCCATGGCAACATGAAAAAACTGTTATTGTCTTCTATTATTGTAATTATCGGCATCACCTTTATTGGTCGCTTGTCATACTTGCAATTATTCAGTTTTTCACCTAATCAATTACTTGAAGACCCCGCCATAAAAGAGGTTTATGATTATCCTGAGCGAGGCTATATTTATGATCGAAACGGATTGCTTTTGGTAGGCAATCAACCGGCATATGATGTCATGGTCATCCCAAGGGAGACCAAACCTTTGGATACCGTAGAATTTTGTGGGCTTTTGGGCATCACCAAAAAGCAATTTCTTAAAAAAATGGAATCGGCACAGGTTTATTCTACCAGGTTGCCTTCCGTGTTGGTGCCTCAATTGTCAAAAGAAGACTATGCCAGATTGCAAGAAAAAATGCGTAAGTACACAGGTTTCTATATTCAAAAAAGGTCTTTACGTGATTATTTGACCAACAGCGCGGCCAATGTGCTTGGCTATATTAGTGAGGTCAATGAGGCAGATTTGAGAAAAAATTTATACTACCGTGCCGGAGAATTAAAAGGGCGTACGGGAATAGAAAAACAATATGAAGAAGTCTTGCGAGGAAGAAAAGGTGTAAAATTCATACAAAAAGATCGTTTTAATAGAGATATAGGACCCTATAAAGATGGGGCTTTGGATACCTTGCCACAACTAGGCAGTGAGCTCCACATTACCATAGACAAGACATTGCAAGAGTATGGTGAAAAATTAATGAATGGTAAAAGAGGAGGTATTGTTGCCATTGAGCCCGCTTCTGGTGAAATTTTGACGATGATTTCAGGCCCTACTTACGACCCTGCCCTTTTGGTAGGGCGCAAGCGGTCTAAAAATTATACCAAACTTCATTATGACAGTATTGCAAAGCCTACCTGGGACCGTTCACTTCTGGCCCAGCCATCGCCCGGCTCACCATTCAAAACGTTAAACGCACTCGTTGCACTTCAAGAGGGCGTGATAGATACGGAAACAAAAATCAGATGCTATAATGGTTTTTTTGTTGGAAGTGACAAAAAAGGGTGCCACTGTGGTGGTGGTAACCGCGATTTAAATGTCGGCATCTATAAATCATGCAATGCCTATTTTGCAGGGGTTTTCAGAAAAATATATGGCAAGTTTGAAACCACCGATAAAGGTATGGATGTTTGGGAAAAGCACATGAAGAGTTTTGGTTTAGGCAATTATCTGGGTACGGACCTGCCTACAGGGCAACCGGGCAGAATACCGAACCGAGAATATTATGACAAACAATACGGTGATAACCGTTGGGCCCCAACCTTTATTATTTCGAATGCCATTGGTCAAGGTGAAGTTGCCGCAACTCCAATACAACTGGCCAACATGACCGCTGCCATCGCCAATAGGGGGTACTTTTACACGCCCCATATAGTTAAAAAAATTGCGGGCAAAAGCAACATAGATGCTAAATACACTGAAAGAAGATATACCACAATTGACAAAAAACATTTTGATCCCGTTGTAGATGGCATGGCCGATGTCTATAAGAAAGGTACGGCCCGTTGGATACAAGTGCCCAATATTGAAATTGCTGGCAAAACCGGCACCGTAGAAAATTTTACCAAAATCAATGGGGAGCGGGTTCAGCTCACTGATCATTCTGTTTTTGTGGCCTTTGCCCCAGTCAACAACCCTAAAATTGCAATTGCTGTATATATAGAACATGGTTACTACGGCAATCGTTACGCCGGCCATATTGCATCATTGATGATAGAAAAATATTTAAAGGGTACAATTACGAGAAAAGACTTGGAAGAGCGAATGCTACAAAAGACTTTGGATCACGAGTACCAAAAACAGTATAGCACGGAGCCCTTTAAGATAAATGAATATGTCTGGTAAAAGTACCCTCAGACGTTTAGATTGGCTTACAGTATTCCTTTATTTAGCCTTGGTCTTTTTTGGATGGATTAATATCTACAGCACAACACTGGTCGACGAATCACTCTCCATTTTTGACCTCTCCACTTTATACGGCAAACAGCTCATTTTTATTGGGCTTTCCTTCTTGGTCATTTTAGGAGTCATGTCACTTGAATCTTCCTTTTTTGAGCGCTTTGCAAGTGTATTCTACATCATCTCTATCTTGCTCTTAATAGGACTGTTCATGTTTGGCAAAACGATTGGTGGGGCCAAATCGTGGTATGATTTAGGGTTTTTTAATTTGCAGCCTTCAGAGTTTGGCAAATTGGCAGCAGCATTGGCCATGGCAACTTATCTGAGCGATATTCAAACAGATATAAAAAAGGGCAAACATCAACTATTTGCCATTTTAATTATCGTAATTCCGGTATTGCTTGTTCTGCCACAACCTGATCCCGGTAGTGCATTAATTTACTTTTCGTTATTCTTCGTACTCTTTAGAGAAGGGTTGCCCCTTAAATATTTAGGTTTCTCAATCATATTGATTGTTTTATTTGTAGCTACGCTTATGTTCGGTGTTGTTTGGGTGGGCATCGGTTTAGGAATACTGACATCACTTTTTTTTCTTTTCAAAAAGCCCGGTTTGAAAATTCCAAGAATCCCTCTTATCATTTTCTTGGTCAGTTGCATGGCAATCTCACTGTCGGTAAACTTTGTATTCAACAATGTATTTGAACAAAGGCATAGAGATCGATTTGGTTTATGGCTAGGTCTTGAAAAAGATCCCGTTAAATTGGAACAAATCAAAAAGACCATAGGTTACAATACCTATCAAGCGGAAAAAGCTATTGAATCGGGCGGATTTTGGGGTAAAGGCTTTTTGGAGGGTACGCGTACCAAAGGAGATTTTGTACCCGAACAACATACAGATTATATTTTCAGCTCAGTAGGTGAAGAATGGGGGTTTATTGGCACCGTACTCATCATTGTTTTATTTTCCCTTTTCTTTCTTCGACTCATACACCTGGCCGAACGTCAAAAACGAGATTTTAGCAGAATGTTCGGATATGGTATTATTTCAATTCTATTGATTCACTATTTTGTAAATATTGGAATGGTAATTGGCCTCTTGCCAACTATTGGTATTCCATTACCTTTTTTTAGTTACGGGGGTTCTGGCCTTATTTTCTTTACTGCTATGCTGTTTATCTTTTTAAAGTTTGATACAGCTCGCTTAAAAGAACTTTAAAATTTCCAATTTTTCAATGTGATATGGCTTTCTACCTTAGATTGCCATTGCTGAGGTTTTTTATAAAAAAAGTCAAGGCCACTTTTGGCTTCCAACTCATCAATGGTAACCACATAATTTTTCAAGGGATTATTTGACGGTTGGTTGGGTATAACAAATGCTACGTACTGCAGCTGCTCATTATTGAATCTAAAAACCAATTTGTAGAATTCATTGGGCACATCAACATCTTCATACCCTATTTCGGTCAAGTTTGATTTTAAGATACCGCCAGTGATGATATAAAGATCGCCATACGCGCGGCACCATTTTCTGGTTTGAATTTCAAGTCGGTTCCATATACCCGCGTTAAACTCACGATTTTGAGGGGCAATATTACTTGTATAAAAAGTTTCGTTATAGGCTTCTATTGAAAATCTTCGATCACCTGCCGGACATAAATGACCTCTATCATAACCTGATCCTTTATAATTTCTCCAATCTGCCGATACAGTCCTGACTTTTGGGTCTTCGATGAAATATGGCCTTTTTCTATCATCATTAGTCAAGTGCCTTCTTTTAAGCTGGTATGCTACCCACTCAGCCTGTTCGTAAGGCTCGCTGTATGAAAGCATATAATGATCATGGAGGATAATCTCGTTAAACGTGGTCGAAGGCAAGTATGACGCTTCAAATGGTAATTCGGATGTATCAAAATGATCATAATCTTGAGACGAAAAATCTGTGCCATAGTAATTTTCAAAACACCAGAAGCCGATGGCCATGGCTATAAAGAGTACAATGTATATGATTTTGTTCTTTTGCATCAAAAAAGTGATTATTGAGATTCAGGATAGAGTGGCAACCGTTCAGTTCTATGAAAGGTAATGGCGAAAATGGCAATTGGAGGTACTATGGTTGCTTCAAATAACACCTCTTTGGTCGTATGATCAACTTCTATTGCTTTACCATACTCAGCCCCATTGAAAACTACCGCGCCTGCCGAAAACAGTACATTGCTGTTGGCTTCTAAATAATCAACATCTGATACAATCCTTGAATAGGTTTCTCCTTCTCTTTCTTTTCCGTACTGCCAGGTTTGTTGAATGGTTCTATTTACCTCATCTATTTTATATTCAACTGCTCTACTGTAATTATTGCCAACAAAATTTCGATTGTCACCGTTATCAAATATAAATATGTTTCCATCCGCTTTTATTTGAGGTGCATGTTGGTACCAGTTCCATTCAAAATCTGGGTGGTTTACATCTCCATTTAGCACATTTGAATCATTTATGGGATTGCCCATGTCATCTAAGGGCTGTAATAAAAATTGGTTCAAATCAATGCCCTTACCAGAGGTGCCCCAGTCTTTGTGGGCCGACATTATCCAAATAACTTCATTGTTATTGCTCAATTTGATGACGCCCTGTGTTCGCCTCGAAACAATAATTGAATTATCTAAGGGATCATACGTTACCGCATTGACATGAATCCAATCCACGATGTTGTTTGTGAGGGTTTTGCGGGTATTGTCAAGAGACTCATTGAGATTCCATTCATTGATTATTTCTCCTGTGGTCCTATCAATTTCGATGATATAATCTTCAATGGTGGCAGCACCTAGTTTGTTGACAGAAATCAAGAAATTACCATTTGGTTTTTCATGTACTTCGTGATGAAAACCATACCCGGGCATATCCCAAGAATTGAGTATGGTGCCGAACATATCAATCTCATATATAATATTGGCATTTGGACTATCGCCCCCAAGAAAATTACCAAACCCGAAATAAAAATTACCATTTGCCAGTCGTTCCATGCCATCATCATAAAACAATTGACCAAAGGTTGGACTCGCAGAAAAATCCAGATACCATCTAATATCACCATAAGAATCAAAAATAAATGGTCTTTGGGGCAGTGCATTGCCCGCATGGCCAAAATAACTCACTAAAGTCATACCCGGTGCCATTTTATCTTGTTTGGCCTGTTCAATGTTTATTAGGGGCATATCAGTAATTAATTCGGCCGTTTGAATTTGATACTGCTGTGTTCCCATTAAGGTATTGCTCGCATTGTAAAAAGTAAGTTCTACCAAATTGTTTGTATTGGCATAAAGTCCATGCACGGCAATTTCATGATTTTGTGCCAACGTATCAAATGCTTTAACAACATCAGATTTCGCTCCATTTTTGCCCAGAACACGCATGGTTACCCTTGTGTTTTCTGATGTTTCCACTAAAATTTTAGCTGAGAGAGGCGCGTAACCAGAGGGGTTTGGTTGTACCTCATCTTCAAGTATAAATGATAAAACTGAATCATTAATAATTATAATCCTATCTGGATCATCGGTACTACAAGAAATAAATAAGACCATTACTGCTAAAAGTAAATGGTGTCTAAAAGGTAAGTCGCTTAAACGTATTGATTTCATTGTTGAAATATACATTTCTCTTTTCGGAAAATAAAAAGGCCCTAGTTATTCTCTAGGGCCTTTAATCGATTCTTTTAAAAAAAATTAGCCTTTTACACTAGCTAGTTTTGAATTTGGGTTTCTCAATGCACCCATTCTTAAATCTTCCAAAACATTGACGGCTTCTTCTATATAAACATCTTTGGCCAAATCTTTATGCCAGCGATTTCGTTTTTCCCTTAATACCGGATCTTTGGTAAAGAGTTCTTCTTCATATTTGAGAGATTCAAAGGTTAATTTTGAATCATAGTCAGACAATCTTTTAAAATAATTGGACTGATTCTTACTTGCCTCTTGTGATGTCTTGTATTTATTATAATTTAAGGATACCATGGTATCGTCCTGTTGGTCTTTTACCCATTTGGCATTTTCTTCAATAAGTTTGATTTGAGGGTTTTTGGCCATTCGTTCCATACTGTTCTTAATGGTTTCTTCGTAATTGATATAGCCATCCCATTCTTGGAACTCCGCTGGTGAAATTTTATCCCAAGCAAGTGGGTTTTCTTGGTCACGTTCACCTAGTTCTATATAACTATACCTATCAGGAACAACAATATCGCTTTTTACCCCTTCCAATTGGGTTGAACCACCATTGATGCGATAAAACTTTTGAGTGGTCAATTTTATGGCACCCAACTCACCATGCTCATTACTACGTACAATATTATCCAGTGGAATTACATTTTGTACAGTGCCTTTACCAAACGTTTGTTTACTGCCAAGAACAATAGCCCTTTTATAATCTTGCATGGCCGCAGCCAATATTTCAGAGGCAGAAGCTGATAATTCGTTAACCAATATGACCAAGGGGCCATCCCATTGAATACGCTCATCTTTATCTTCTTTCAACTCTTTTCGCTGGCCAGATGATCTCACTTGTACAATGGGTCCATCTTTTATAAAAAACCCTGCCATTTCAACAACAGTGGTCAATGAGCCACCACCATTATCCCTAAGGTCCAATATCAAACCTTCGGCGCCAGCCTGCTTTAATCGCTCCAATTCTTTTGCCACGTCAGAGGCGGCATTGCGTTGCGAATAATCTTCAAAATCAATGTAAAATTTGGGCAGATCTATCAAGCCAAATTTCAAATTGTCTTTGATGACCGTCGCAGATTTGGCATATGACTCTTCCAATTCAACTACATCACGTGTTATGGAAACCACATCAATGGTGCCATCTACTTTTCTCACCGTCAAGTCCACGATGGTTCCTTTTGGGCCTTTGATCAACTTGATGGCATCATCTAAGCGCATGCCTACAATATCTATGGATTCTTCGCCATTTTGGCCCACCTTTAAAATCTCGTCGCCCACTTCCAAACTTTTTTCACGCCATACGGGGCCGCCTGAAATAATTTCAACCACTTTGGCACCTTCTGGCTTTTTTTGAAGTCGTGCACCTATACCTTCAAATTTTCCAGACATGCTTATATCAAACTTGTCTTTTTCTTCAGGAGCAAAATAGAAGGTATGCGGGTCAAATTCATCAACGATTGTATTCACATATTGAACAAACCAATCTTGGCGCTTTAGGTCATCAACAAAATCAAAAAATTCATCTAGCGTTTTTTTGGTGCTCTCACGCGAAGCCTCTTCAACTTCTGCAAGGGTCATATCTTTAAGCTCTATGGCCTCAGTATTGATTTCACGCTTGACATCCGCGCTTACCAAATCTGGACTATCGCTGTTTGTTGAGCCCATAGATGCGGTTTTCTGAATTTTTATTTTACCGTCATATACACCAAGAGCATTGTATTTCAATTGCTTTCTCCATCTTTCTTTCAACTCTTTTTTATTGGCTGCGTACGGTTCATCTTTATAATCTATATTGATTTCTTCCTCAACATTAAAGTCGAAAGGCTCTTCTAAAATACTGGCATAAATATCTTTGGCCTCGTCCATTCTTTTCATCAATCTCTGATAGACCAAATCGAAAAAGGAAATATCTGTGTTTTTAATTTGGTCATCAATCTGATATTTGTACTGTTCGAATTCACGGATGTCCTCCTCAAGAAAATAACGCTTGGTTGGATCAATAATATCTATAAAGTCTTCATAGACACTGACCGAAAAGCTATCATTGATATCTTTGGGCTCATAGTGACCTCTTTCAAGAACGTAGGTAATAAGGTCAATTAACAACTTATCTTTATCGTTGCTTTCAAAAGATTTGTTGGTAAAACTACATGAAGCGACCGCTATCAGTAAAATAAGAAAGCCTAATACAAAATTCTTTTTCATACTATATTTTTAGGGGGATGGGTTTTCGTTTTTAATTCAGTTCAAAAATCGCGCCCATTGTAATCACATCAATTTTTCAATAATCCCCTAAGATACTGAAAAAATCATGCCACAAATATGGCTTGTGTTTAATTTTTTGTTAAACGCCTTTCCTTACTTATACTTATGAAAAACGTATTTTTACGATATTAATTATGCACCATGCTCAAACCCCTTATTCTTGTTACCAATGATGATGGAATAACGGCCCCCGGATTACGTCATTTGATATATCTTATGAACACCCTCGGCGAGGTTGTGGTTGTGGCACCGGAAAGCCCACAATCGGGAATGGGCCACGCCATAACTATAGACAATACACTATATTCTAAGAAAGTCGTTATCGATAAAGAAAAAGGGGCTCCAGCCGAATATAGCTGTAGTGGCACACCTGCAGATTGCGTCAAATTGGCATTGCAAGAAATACTTGATAGAAAGCCGGATATTGTCGTCAGCGGCATTAATCATGGCTCAAATTCTTCAATCAATGTTATTTATTCAGGTACTATGAGTGCCGCCATTGAGGCCGGTATTGAAGGTATACCTTCCATAGGATTTTCCTTGTGTGATTATTCTTGGAACGCCGATTTTAGCCATTTGGGACCATCCATCATAAAAATTGTTCAAGAAGCCTTGGACAAAGGCATGCCCAAAGGAACGGTTTTAAACGTGAACATGCCTAAATCGGATGCCGGGGAAATAAAGGGTATTCGCGTTTGTAGACAAGCGAGGGCCAACTGGAAAGAAAAATTTGACAAAAGATTAAGCCCTTCCGGTAAGGAGTATTACTGGCTTACAGGTGAATTTGAGCTCTTGGATAAGGGAGATGACACGGATGTTCACGCTATTGACTCGGGTTACATTTCCATTGTACCCACACAATTTGATCTTACGGCATACCATGCCATTCAGCATATATCTAATTGGAACTTAAATGAATCATAGAAAAAAAGAAGTGTTAATTGGAGTTTTGGTGGGCCTTATTGCCAATACCTTTGGTACCTTGTTGTATATCATGCTTTTCTCAGATCTGAGCATTGTAGAGACCTACAATGCTGCCGTTGAACAGGGCCATGTAGGCAGTATACTGGCATTGGGTGCGATATTGAATTTGGTCGCCTTTTTTGGATTCTTGCGCATAAAGCGGGATTTTCGTGCTCGGGGGGTAATGATCGCTACCATTTTTACCGCTTTGGTCATTCTTTATTACAAGGTCTTTTGATATGAAGTATTATATCATTGCGGGTGAGGCTTCCGGTGATCTGCATGGGTCCAATTTGATAAAGGGTATATTGAAAAAGGATGCCAAGGCCAAAATACGCTGTTGGGGCGGTGATCTCATGCAAAAAGCGGGCGGGGAATTGGCCATGCATTATAAAAAAATGGCTTTCATGGGCTTTTTTGAAGTCATTAAAAATTTGCCAGCCATATTTAAAAATATCGCTTATTGTAAAAGGGATATTGAGTCCTTTGAGCCCAATGTCATTGTTTTCATTGATTTTTCGGGCTTTAATCTTAGAATAGCCAAATGGGCAAAGGCCAAAGATTATACCACCAACTATTACATTTCTCCGCAAGTATGGGCTTCTAGGGCCAATAGGATAAATAAAATTAAAAGGGACATCGATCATATGTATGTGATTTTACCCTTTGAGCAGGGGTTTTATGCCAAACATGGTTATGATGTGCAGTTTGTGGGCCATCCCCTATTGGATGCTATTGATAATACGGAATTGATGGAAAGTGGTCCATTTAGAAAACAGAATCAACTGGAACCCAAAAAACCCATAATTGCCCTTTTGCCCGGAAGCCGCAAACAAGAAATAGACAAAATGTTGAAATTGATGTTGTCCATTGTACCCTATTTTGAACAATATCAATTTGTGATTGCGGGTGCACCAAGTCTTGACCGATCATTTTACAAACCCTATCTCAAAAAAGGGAAGGTTGCCTTTGTCACCAACCAGACATATTCGTTGTTGCACCATGCCCATGCTGCGCTGGTCACAAGCGGCACGGCTACACTTGAAACCGCCTTGTTCAAAGTTCCCCAGGTAGTTTGCTATAAAGGCAATTGGATTTCATATCAAATCGCGAAGCGCATCATCACCCTTGATTACATTTCATTGGTCAACCTCATTATGGACAATGAAGTGGTCAAAGAGCTTATTCAAGACGATTTGAACACCAAAAATTTAAGGATCGAACTGGCAAAAATCTTAAGTGGTCCACAAAGGGTAAAAGTTTTGGAAGACTATCAAAAGTTGGCAAAAAAATTAGGAGGAAAAGGTGCCAGTGACAAAGCGGCCGCTCTGATTGTAAAAAATGCTTAATTTTATGAACAGTAAAAAAGCATGAAAGCGCATGGTGCGTAAAATCTTCTTTTTATTGGTATGCCTCACCCTCTCGGGTTGTTTTGTGAAAAAGAAAACCACTTATGGCAAAACCAAAACTGTGACCGTTGCAGCTTCAAACGAAAATGACCAAAACACAACTTCTGCTGAAACCGCAACAGTTCCCGAAAAAATTGATTCAAAGAAAAATCATAAAGCAGATAATGTCGTGAACGCCGCCATGCAATATTCAGGTGTGCGATATAAATTTGGGGGTACCAGTAAAAAAGGCATGGACTGCTCGGGATTGATTTACGTGGCATTATTGAACAATGATATTGAATTCCCCAGAGTATCGCACAGAATGGCCGATAAGGGAGAGCGAATCAAGGTTGAAAGGGTTGAGAAAGGAGATCTTCTTTTTTTTAGAACCAAAAAAGGCGGTAAAAGAATCAACCACGTTGGTCTAGTGGTCAATGTAGAAGCTGATGAAATAAAATTCATACATGCCACCAGTTCGCGAGGGGTAATTGTCTCTTCTTTACAGGAAGGGTATTGGAATGCATCTTTCGTAAAAGCAACGCGAATTCTTTAATGCAGCTCTATAGATTTGTATCAGTAAAGCTTACCGTATGCCTTATATTAGGTATTTTGATAGGACGGTTTTTCCAACCTACCCTAAAGCCAATTATATTGGCGTTGATAATTTCGTCAATTCTTTTATGCATCATTTATCGTAAACGCCGGCAATTACATTCGTTGGTATTTGATGGTATGGTGTTTCTTGTTACCTTATTTATAGGTGTTTTTGTGCTGAGCGCATCAAATCCCAAAAATTATTCGAGCTATTATGAAAATAGCACCCCCGAGTTAGATGGAACTTGGAAATTTAAGATCACAGAAGTTCTAAAACCATCCAGTTTCAATGAGCGCTATCTTATTAAGGCAATTAGTCTCAATGAACAATTAGTTAGCGGTAAAATGCTCTTGAGAATTGCCAATGACTCACTTAGCGAACAACATTATGTGGATGATGAGCTCATCTTTGTAGGAACGGCCACAAAGTTGAGCCCCCCATTGAACCCACATGAATTTGATTATCGAAGTTATTTAAATCATCAAGGTGTATACCACCAAATAAAAGGCAGCAGGTCCAACATAATTTTTTTACCCAAGAAAGAATCCAAAACCTTATTGGGTTTAGCCTCTAATTTTAGAGATCGGCTTATTCAAAAACTTCAAGAAAGAAATTTCGGCACTGAAGAGTTGGCAATAATTCAGGCGCTACTGTTGGGCCAACGTAATGATATTGCCCAAGAAACTTTTAATAGTTATAGAGATGCCGGAGCCATCCATATTTTGGCGGTTTCTGGACTGCATGTGGGTATCATTCTCATATTATTACAATTTTTATTGCACCCATTTGCCATGTTACCCAAAGGAAATACAATAAAACTTTGCGTTATTGTTATCCTGTTGTGGTGCTTTGCTTTTGTAGCCGGCTTATCCGCTTCCATTGTCAGGGCAGTTACCATGTTTTCATTTTTGGCTTATGCGCAATATCTCAATAGGCCCACAAATACCTTTAACATCATTGCCCTATCCATGTTTTTTGTCCTTTTGATAGCGCCAAATTTGCTGTTTAATATAGGTTTTCAAATGAGTTATGCCGCAGTGTTTGCAATTGTTTGGATTTATCCTAAAATGCAACGTTTCTGGTACCCAAATAACAAAATTGTCTTGAAGGTTTGGCAACTTGCTTCGGTTAGTATTGCGGCCCAATTGGGGGTTTTGCCTTTAAGCTTGTTTTATTTTCATCAATTTCCCGCCTTGTTCATAATTTCAAATCTCTTGATTGTACCTTTTCTAGGATTAATTTTAGGAACAGGTTTTTTGGTGTTGGCGCTTCTCTCTATAAATATTTTGCCAAAACTAATGGAAAGCTTTTTCAATACGATGATAGGCTCCATGAATACATTAGTAGGGTGGGTCGCTGGTCAAGAAGAATTTATCATGCGCGATGTGCCCTTTGATAGTGTTCAAATGGCGCTGGCCTATATGATTATTTTTGCATTGGTAGTTACTCTTACCAAGCCTAGATTTAAAAAAGTACTTTTTCTGCTCACGGGCATTTTCTTTTGGCAGTTGTGGTCCACCAACCTACAACTCTTATCAAAGTCAAAACATAATCTCGTAGTTACACACCAAGTTGCGCAGACTATTTTATTTTATCAAAAAGGTACTGACTTAGATGTTTTGATTTCGCCAATGGGTGACCCAGAAAGAGTTTTGACCAATTTTAAAATAGCTGAAAGAATAAAATCCTTAAATATATCACCCATACAAAACAGCTATCAATTTCTAGATAAAACCATAATGATATTGGATAGTACGGGTATTTATGCCCCGATTCAAAATTTGAATTATCTGATAATAACCCAATCGCCCAAAATTAATTTAGAACGACTTTTGGACTCTTTAAGGCCAAAAATGGTTATTGCCGATGGCAGTAATTACACATCCTTTATCAACACATGGCAAAAAACCTGTCACAAGAAAAAAACCCCTTTTCACTATACTGGTGAAAAAGGGTTTTACAAAATTGATTTTACAGATTAATTTGCCATGCTGGTCTCGCCTTCTTCGGCACCATGGGTCAAACGCTTTAGTGGTTTTAATAATGCTATCACGCATAGTCCTATAATGGACCATATTATGGTGATACTCATAAACAATTCAAATTCGCCGAGCTTTTGTGAAGCTTCGCCCATAAGTCCGGCGACTTTATTGCCAAGTCCCGTCGCGGCCCAATATAATCCCATCATGATGGAGGCATATTTTAGTGGGGCAAGCTTGGTGATAAAAGATAATGAAACGGGCGATGCACAAAGCTCCCCTATAGTATGGAACAAATAGGCCAATATCAACCAATACATGGCGGAAGAACCAGTATTGTTATATTCAACCGATGCGGCAGCCATAAACCCGAACCCAAGCGCCATAATGATAAGTCCAACGGCCATTTTAAATATGGAAGATGCCTCTTTCCCTTTTTTACGCCAACGAAGCCAAAAGGCTCCAACAGCGGTGGCCAAGGTTATTATAAAAAATGAATTTACAGATTGAAAAACCGACGCCGGTATTGTAAAGTAACCAAAGAAATCGCGGTCTGTCTTTTGTGAGGCATATAGATTCATCAACCCCCCGGCCTGTTCGAAAGCAGCCCAAAAAAGTATGATCAATAAGAATGATAGCAAAAGTACCTTTACCCTGTCTTTTTCAACCTTGGTCAATGGACGATCCAATAGTGCTTTGTCTTCCTTATTCTTCTTGGAAATCAAATTTCCAACATGCGGCAAAAACTTTTGTCCCCAAATATAAACAGCTTGTCCTAAGAACATACCAATGGCCGCCAGACCAAAGCCATAATGCCAATTATAATTTTCCCCAACCCATCCGCAGAGAATGGGAGCCAAGAAACCACCAATGTTGATGCCCATGTAGAAAATATAAAAACCAAGGTCTCTACGTTCATCTTTTGGCTTATATAATCCGCCAACCATTGACGAAATATTTGGTTTTAAACAACCAACACCTAAGATTACAAATAAACAACCCAGATAAAATGTCATCTCAGAATTAAGTGCCAGAACTGCATGGCCTATACAAAGTAACAGTCCGCCTAGCATTACAGTTTTCTTTTGGCCTAATAATCGGTCGGCAATCCAACCGCCGGGTATGGATGAAACGTATACCAACATAGTATACCAACCATACAATGCCAATGCTTCTTCATTTGACCACCCAAAACCAGCATTACTTGAGGTGGTCTCGGCAACTAAAAACAATGTAAAAAGTGCGCGCATTCCATAATAAGAGAATCGCTCCCACATCTCGGTAAAAAATAAGACATAAAGGCCTACTGGGTGACCAAAGAGTTCTTTTTCATGTACTGGTTTTGCAAGTTCTGCCATAAGTTGGTCGGTTTAATTAAAGTTTGTCTTTTATGAAATTTGTCATTTTGGTATACAAATGCAATCTGGTATTGCCACCGTAGATACCATGATTTTTATCAGGATATATGGCCCAATCAAATTGCTTGTTCGCTTGAATCAATGCAGATATCATTCGCATAGAGTTTTGCACATGTACATTGTCATCACCAGATCCATGGACCAACAAATAGTTTCCTTTTAAAAGTTCAGGATAATTAAAAGGTGATTCATTATCGTACCCTTCTGGATTCTCTTGTGGTGTTCTCATAAAACGTTCCGTGTATATGGTGTCATAAAACCTCCAACTTGTTACCGGTGCCACAGCTATCGCAGTTTCAAATACATCATTGCCTTTTAATAGGCAATTGGTACTCATATGGCCCCCAAAACTCCATCCCCAAATACCGGTTCTATTTTCATCTATGAAAGGCAATTCACTTAGTTTCTTAGCAGCGGCTATCTGGTCTTCGGTTTCATATTTAACCAAGTTTAAATAGGTTACTTTTTTAAAATCACTACCTTTTAATCCTGTACCCCGTCCGTCTACACATGCAATTACATATCCTTGAGAGGCCAACATTTGATGCCAATAATCATTACTGCCCATCCACCTATTGGCCACTTGCTGGGATCCAGGACCGCTGTATTGAAACATGAGCAACGGATATTTCTTGTCGGCGTCAAAATTTAGAGGTTTGATCATCCACATATTCAAATCGTTGCCATTGATGTTTAATGTAGAAAATTCCTTAGGTGAAATTTCATAGGCCTCCAATTTTGTCTTTAAAGCCGAATTTTCTTTTATCTCCTTTACTATTTCTCCATTTATAGCCTTGTGCAGGGTATATTCATACGGCGTTTTGGCGCTGGAAAATGTATTAATAAAATACAAATAGTTAGCGCTAAAGTCCGCCGCGTTGGCACCTGTTTTTTGGGTGAGCCGTTTTTTGTTTTTACCGCTACTGTCAACACTGTAGACATCTCTATTAATAGATCCATTTTCTACAGATTGATAATAAATACGGTCTTCATTTTGATCATAACCATAATAATTTGTGACCTCCCAAGGTCCAGAGGTTATTTGATTCATTAAATTACCATCTTGGTCGTAGAGGTAAAGATGGTTATATCCGTCTTTTTCACTTGTCCAGATAAAGCCGTCATCGGCCAAAAAGGTGAGATTGTCATGAATGTCAACATAGGCCTTATCCGTTTCTTCCAAAAGTAATTCCACCTTGTTATTTCTTGCATCCACTTCATATAACTTAAGGTTGTTTTGATGCCTGTTCATGACCTGAACACTCAATGAATTGGGATTGTTCATCCATTTAATACGAGGAATATAATAGGCCTCAGCCAAGGCTATTTTAGAAATTGCATTCGTTGTGAGGTCGAACATGTGCAAACTAACTTGGGCGTTCTCCTCTCCTGCTTTGGGGTACTTGAACTCGTATTGAAAAGGATAAAGATCGGTGCCATAAACATCCATTGAAAAATGGGGCACATTGGTCTCATCAAAGCGAAGAAATGCAATTTTATTACCATCACTATTCCATTCAAACGCCTGAACAAATGAGAATTCCTCTTCATAGACCCAATCGGTCACTCCATTGATGATACTCCCGTACACCCCATCTGCAGTAATTTGGGCTGTGCTGTTTTTTACCATATCGTATACATAAAGATTGTTCTCCCACACATAGGCCACTTTTGAGCCATCGGGTGAAAACTCTGGTTCTTGAATTTTGACATCACTGATTTTTACCAATGACTGAGAAGTGATATCGTAAACATAATAAACACCTAGGGTTGAACGCCTAAAAATTGGCTCAACGGCCGTGGACAACAAAATTTTAGATTCATCATTGCTAAACTCGTAAGAAGTGAAATAAGGTATCTGGTCAGAAGACGCTAGAACTGTTTCAACCTTATTCAAGGTGCTATAATCGTACTTGTCGATACTACTGCTATTTATGTTACGATCAAAGTTCAAAACGGTGTATTGCCGACCATTTTTCATGGATCTTAGGGCATCCAACCCTTCGGTCCTAAATGCTCCGCCCCATATTTCTTCAAGTGTGATTTTATTTTTCTGTGCGACAGAAAACGATATAAATGTGATGGAAAATAAGAGAAGAAAAGATAGTTTTCTCATGAACAATAGTATTAATTTAAAACTATCAAGTTTACTAATTATTTACCGAATACGTAAACTTTGCATCAAGAATCGTCTATCTATACCAAGAGCACAATGCTATAATCCACTATCTTTGAAATTTAAGTATTACGTATGTTAACTGTAGTAGAAGGGTTTTCTAAATTCTCGAAAGAAGATAAGATTGATTGGATTGCCAAGAACTGTACCTCAAACGCCGATGAAACCAAGCGGTTGTTAAAAAAGTATTGGAACGAGAACCCTAGAACTCAAAGAATACATGACGAGTTCATAGAGAATACCCTAAGCAATTACTACTTGCCTTTTGCCGTTGCACCCAACTTCAAAATCAACGAAAAGCTTTATGCCATACCCATGGCCATAGAAGAAAGTTCGGTTGTAGCTGCTGCCAGTAAGGCCGCAAAATTTTGGTTGAATCGAGGAGGATTCAAAACAACCGTGTTGGGAACCGAAAAAGTAGGTCAGGTTCATTTTATGTTCGACGGCAACAAAACAGCCCTACGGCAATTTTTTGATGAAGTGAAGCCGTTATTATTTGAAACCACTTCGCCCATCACCCAAAGCATGACAAAACGTGGAGGCGGTATTCAAGACATTGTTTTGATTGATAAGACTCAGCTCTTGAGCGATTACTACCAATTGCATTGCACTTTCGAAACTGTTGATGCCATGGGTGCAAATTTCATCAATTCATGCTTGGAACAAATTTCAAAAACATTTGAGGCCAAAGCTAGGTTGAAGCCGAACTTATTGGAACATGGCGAAAATTTGACCATCGTCATGAGTATCTTAAGCAATTACGTGCCTAATTGTATTGTAAGAGCCGAGGTTAGCTGTAAAGTTGAAGAATTAAATGATGATGAACTAAAAGCTAGCTTGTTTGCAGAAAAAATGATTCAGGCTGTGAATATTGCCAAGGTTGAACCATACAGGGCGGTAACCCATAATAAAGGTATTATGAATGGCATTGATGCTGTCATTTTGGCGACTGGCAATGACTTCAGGGCTGTTGAAGCTGGAATACATGCCTATGCCTCTAAAAACGGCGTTTATTCAAGTTTGACCCATGCCGAAATTAAAGATGGAGTATTCAAATTTTGGATGGAAATACCTCTGGCATTGGGCACTGTAGGCGGGCTTACATCATTGCATCCTTTGGTCAAATTGGCATTGGAAATATTACAACAACCAACGGCAAAGGAATTGATGCAAATTGTTGCGGTTGCAGGCTTGGCACAAAATTTTGCGGCCTTACGTTCTTTGGTTACAACTGGAATACAAAAAGGCCATATGAAGATGCACTTGCTTAATATGCTCAGTCAAATGGGTGCCAATGAACAGGAGAAAAATGAGTTGGTAGTTCATTTTAAAGATAAAACAGTGAACAATGCCAATGTCCGGGCAGCATTGCAAAAGTTACAGGCCAAATAATGCAAACCGAATTCTATAGCCATGGCAAGTTGTTACTTACCGGTGAATATGCCGTACTAGATGGCGCCCAAGCGTGGGCAATACCAACCAAATTTGGACAATTTTTAAAGGTCTCCACAACCAATGGCAAAACGCTTAAATGGCAAAGTTTGAATGAACATGGTCAAACTTGGTTTGAATGTATTATTAATCTAGATAATCTTAGTTTTCGTAAAGCAAGTGATAAAGCTGTAGCTTCGAGATTACAGTCAATTCTATTGGAATCCAAAAAATTGAATCCTGAATTTCTCTCTTCACAGCAAGGAATGGAGGTACAAACAAAACTCACCTTTCCAAAAAATTGGGGCTTGGGCTCCTCATCTACCTTAATCAGCAATATTGCATATTGGGCAAATATTGATCCTTATAAACTATTAGCAGCAACATTTGGTGGTAGTGGTTATGATATTGCCTGTGCCCGTCACGAAACCCCCATCTTATTTCAATTACAAAACGGAACACCTATAATTGAAAGACTTTCAGGGCATTCTATATTGAAAGAGCAGCTGTTTTTTGTTTATCGTAATAAAAAACAGAACAGTAGAACTGCCATTGAGCGATATCGTTCCCATCAAATTGATAGGGAAAGTTTTCTTGCCAAAATTGATGGGCTTACTGCTAAAATGATCAATACATCTACTTTGGATGAATTTGAATATTTGATGACCGAACATGAAAACATTCTCTCCAAAGTACTAAACTTGCCTTCCTTAAAGACAGAATTATTTCAAGATTTTAAAGGGGCCATTAAAAGCTTAGGCGGTTGGGGCGGAGATTTCTTTATGGCCACAGGGAATCAAAAAACCCCTGACTATTTTAAAGCCAAGGGTTATGATGTTGTTTTAGCTTATAATGAAATGGCGCTTTAATTTACAGGCGCTTTAGTAAAAGGTTGCCCTATTATCCTCAATTTCGGCTCCATCTTTAAGCGCGTTATATACTGCTGAATTTACAGCATTACGATTGGATGTGGTCAACGTATTGCTAAAAGTAATGTAATTGGGCAAGGTAACTGCAGCTGTCTTTTTGGTCACTTTTATCATAAAAATGCCTGTTTCACCTTCAATTAAACCAGATGTTGCACCTTCTTCCAAACCAAAGGCTTTACCTACCACAAGTGGCTCACGCCCTGCCCCAGGGATTGTCGGAGACTTGCGCGACAAAGCTGTGGCGGTTGAAATATTGACTCCATTGTTTTTTGCCAAATCATCCAAGGTGTTGACAGGGTTTGCAGCCATTATTTGTTGCGCTTTTTTCTCTTTGCGTAAAATGGGCAAAACCGTAGCCGAAGCATCTTCCACAGACATTAAGCCATCTTCATGCTTTCTGGTCAATTGTACCACAGCATATCCATTGGTCAGATCAAAACGCCTGATATCGCCGACCTCTGTATCATCATTAAAAGCCCATTGTACGACACTGCGTTGTGTTCCTAGTCCTGGAAGATTTTCATCCATCTCTTTTAATTTGTTAACGGGTCTTACATTGTACTCACTTTCTTTGGCAATATCACTAAATGATTCTGGGTCTGCATCTGTTGTTGCCATTTCAAATTTGGTGGCATCTGTAAACAATGAATTGATTGTCTCTTCAGATGGCTCAATAGCTCTTGACAAAGTAGCTACTTGGATAACATCTTGTTTGTCATCTACTTTGATGATATGAAAACCGAATTCGGTTTCGACCAATCCGATAGTGCCCACTTTATTACCAAAACAGAAGTCATTAAATTCATCGGCCATGATGCCTTCTTGAAAATAGCCCAAATCACCACCTCTTGGTGCAGAAGGACCATCAGAGTTGTCTCTGGCCAATGCCGTGAAGTCGGCATCCGGTTTTTTGGCCTCGGCTAACAATCGTTTAGCCTCTGCTTCAGCTTCTTCCTTTGTTCTTTTTATTTCTGGATTAGCTCTTGTTGCCCCTTCATAAACCACTAAAATATGACTTGCCTTTACACTGCCGTCTTTTTTGCGGTCCATGATTTTTGATAGTTTGAAGGCATCACCGTCGCGATAAGGACCATGAACCTCGCCTACATTCATTGCCATGAGTGTATCTGCTACGACCGCTGGCAATTGATTCTTGGATTTATAAATGGTATCAAATTTAGAATCTGAGTTTCGATCCAAAAATGCCGCCATGTCTGTGGTATTTCTAAATCCGGCAATGGTATCCGTAGCATCGCGCTCCTCAATATATTCCATGGTATCGCCCAGCAATTTAGCTACCGCAGTTTTAACTGCATTCTCATCTTCCAATGAAGGTTTTTCCTCAAAGAACACAAAACGCATGTCGCGTGCCCTTTCTTGTTTAAAGTCTTCTTCATGGCTTTTTATGTACTTGGCCATTTCATCTTTTGATACTTGAATCGTGCTGTCTGCAATTGATGAATAAGCCACACGTACATATTGAATATCAACTTTTTCGTTGGCTAATTTGTAATCAAATTCACCCTCTGCCAAGGTTGCACCCACACCTGCTTTAACCAAGTTAAAATACATTTGCTCTTTGGCCGACTGCATTATTGATTTCTCTATCTGGAGCCAATTATCATAAAGTAAGGGATTGGTTTCTTTCCAATCGGCAATGGTATTTTTAAAAATTTCTACATTAAAGACACCATTTTCATCTTGAAAGGCCGGGTCTTGCGCATAGCCCGTATTTTTAATGAATTCGACAATTTGGTCACTTTCAATATCAATACCCAAATCTTCAAATTGTTGTCTTAAAATTGTGCTTCTTAATTCTTGCTCGTATACATTGTTGACCAATTGTGTAGCAGAAAAGTTGGCACCATATTGCCTTGAGGCCTGTTCCACCTTTTGTCTAAACTCATCTATTGAAATGGCTTCGTCATTTATCTCAACCACTGCCGAGCCTACTTTGCCTCCTGAAAAGTCGTTGCTTGTAAATACTCCCGATATCACAAAGGCGAACAACGCCATACCAATGATTAAAATTAGTACTGTGGTTCGTTTTCTAATATTTTCTAAAATTGCCATTTGACGATTGTTTAATGCTAAATTAAGTGCGCGAAATTACCATTTTCTTTTCAATTAGGAAAGACAAAAAACTTGACTTTAAGGCTATTTGCTGCCTATTCATCGGTTGATTTACGAACAGTGACCAAATCTATTTTGTTATTTGAGACCTCGATAATGGTAAAACGATAATCGTGTACTTGAATTTCTTCATCTTGCGCCGGTATTTGACCTGTTTCGTTTGTGATTAGCCCCCCCAAGGTTTCATACTCTTCACTTTCAGGCAATTCAAGTTTGTAATTCTCATTAATGTAGTCAACCTCAAGCCTTGCAGAAAATTTAAATACCCCTTCAGCTATTTCCTCTTCAAAAAGGTCGGTGGAGTCATGCTCATCTTCTATTTCACCAAAGAGCTCTTCGACAATATCCTCGACGGTAATGATGCCCGAAGTACCTCCATATTCATCTAAAACCACGGCAATACTTTTTCTTCTTTTTGTCAACACATTCATTATCTCATGGATCAACATGGTTTCTGGAACCAACTCAACGGGCAAAAGAATACTTTTTAAGGTTTTGGGTTTTTTAAACAATTCATAAGAATGTACATAACCAATTATTTCATCTATGGTATCCTTATATATCAATATTTTTGATAGCCCGGTCTCTGTGAAGAGCTTAATCAGGTTTTTTGGTGTTTCATGTAATTCTACAGCTATGATTTCGGTGCGGGGAACCATCACCTCCCTAGCTTTCACTTCTGAAAACTCCAAGGCGTTTTGAAATAATTGAATCTCAGAATCCACCTCATCTTCCTCTTCGACCGACTCCATTTGTTCCGTGATATAATCACCCAGTTCAATTTTGGTAAAGGCTAATTGCACTTCGTCACCTTCGGTTTTAAAGAATGCCTTTAAAATAAAGTCGGACACTTTTATCACAAACCAAGAGACAAATGAAAACAATATATAAAATACGTAAGCGGGAATAGCAAAAAACTTAAGCAAGCTATTGGAATAGATTTGAAACAAAACTTTGGGCAAAAACTCGGCCGTAACAAGAATAATGACCGTTGATATCATGGTTTGGGTGAAAAGACTAAAATCAGTTAGCATAACATCCAAAACCCCAAAAGAAGTTGGCAACAAACTTGCAAACCAATCCATGAGCAAATCACCCATAAAAAGCCCATAGACGACCAAGGCAATATTATTGCCTATCAACATGGTAGCGATAAATTTTGATGGTTTCTCGGTTAGCCAGGATAGTACTTTGGCCAAAAAACCTTCTTGTTTCTTTTCTAACTCAATGTGAATTCGATTGGCAGAGATAAACGCTATTTCCATACCCGAGAAAAAGGCTGAAAATAGTAACGATAGCACAATAACAATCACTGTTGTATTCAAAATGAACTATTGATTTTCACGTGCTCTTTTTTCAAAACGCTTTCTATATTTTCTTCTAAAAAGAAACATGGCCACTGAAACAACGGCAAAAAATATAAAAATATAGGTCTCTTGGGGAGCTACACTCCACAAGGTAATTATTTTATAGATGGACGCAATGGCCACCACCAAATACAAGTACTCTGTATATCTTAAAATTTTTACCATATCAATCTTCCTTAATTCTAATTAAGCCAAATGTTTTATGGGCATTGAAGAAGGTAAAATCACGATTAAAATCCATCCCTTCCCCATCCATAACCGTTCCATCTTCCGGATTGGTATATTTAAATTTCTCTTCGGTAAAAATCCATTTATTGGCCCGATCCCAATATAATTGTGGAGCTTCCAATTTTTTACCATCATGAGCCTCTATGACCACATTACCCTGCAAATCTATAACATTGGTTTGAGAGTAAATGATTCCATAATCTGCTTTTATGACGCTTTTCTGATCTTTCTCATCAAAAAAATCTACCTGAAGTCCTTCAGGAAATACTTTGTATCTAAATTGAAGGTTGTCGTAGTCTTCGTTCAATGGGCTCTTTAAAACGGCAACTACACGTGTGGTCGCTGAATCTTGCGTAGTCAATTTCTCAGGCGCCTCTGTATAGGTCAAACTAAAATTTTTAGCCACACCTTGGGGATAAATATTGACTCTTGCTTCTTCACCAACCCTTTTGTAATTATCGGTACAGCCCATAAAAAGGATTGCCACAGTGAATACTGTGGCAAATCTCCTTATACTTATGTTTTTGTTTTTATTCACCCTTATAGGCTGGGCACGGTAACACTTCCACCTACCCAGCAATTGAATGACACTGTTTGCCCAGCAAGACCAGAATTAAAAATATCGGTCTTAGAAGGTGCTTTGGCATCATAACTTGCAGCTGTTTGGCTTGCTCTTGAGCCCAATGAGGGGTCCACACGACCTGCTTTTCTTGCCATATCGGCAGCTTTCCAATAAATGGCTCTCTTTTCAAAAGTAGTACTACCACAATCGTTAGCACTACCAGCATATAAATTGGCGATCAACAAGTAGGCCTTTCCATTTGAGGGATTGGCGTCAATGGCCTTTAAGGCATAGTTTCTGGCTTGTGATTTACTGCTTCTTCTAACAGTCGTGGCGATTTTATATAAAATATTAGACTTTCTATAAGAATCTGTTTCTAAATCAACTGCTTTATTAAAATCTGCGATTGCCCCTTTATTGTCGCCAGCTTTCTGTTTTAGGGTACCACCATACAAGTAGGCGTCGGCGGATGGATCAAGTTTTAATTGAGCTTCGAACAACTTTTTGAACATGGGATCATCGGTACATTCTTTACTGAACATTCTACCTACTGCTCGTTTTACCCATTTTACATCGTTCTTTTTGCCTTCATAACTCTTTTGGTATAATGGAATCAAGTTGTCACAATCGGCCAAGGCGCCAAGTTTAGAATCTATACTACTGGCAATTTTACCATAGGATTCTGAGTTGGTGTTCGCCGCTTTCAACTGGCGCTTCTCTTTTGATGTTAAGGTACCTGCTTCTTCTTTTGGAAGCAATTTTGTAATAATATTGGTCAATTTTTGATTTTCCTCTTCGATTTTCTCCGTGATATCGTCATACTCGTCAAAAACTTGCTGTAGTTCAGCTTTTCCTGCATTGTGCAAATCCACAAGACTGGAAAAATCCATATAAAGCGCCTTCGGGTTTACAAAATGTTCCCGATCTTCAACAAACGCTTGATGCAATTGATTATAAATTTCTTCATCAGAAATCATTTTGTGATCATATTTCAACAATACTTTGTCAATGACCACTTCCGCTTTGGAATATTTTGTTGGAAAATACTTGATACTGTTGTCATACAATGACAGAAGCTCATTGATGTACTTGTCTTTGTCCGCGCCAGAAGATTTATCAATTTTATGTGACAAAATTCTTTCTCCGTAAGAGAAGTTTGCCTTATTGATATCTGGGCATTCCGCATAAACCATTTTCCATGGTTCATAAGCGGCATCATAGTTCTTCACTTTGGCATGTTCTGCGTAAATTGAAAGATTGGTCATACACTCAGGATTCTGAGCTTGGGCCATACTTAAACCCATTGACGCTATAATTGCGAACATTGTTAAGTAGAGTTTCTTTTTCATCTTTATAATTTTAGAGTGGGTAATGTACAAATTTTTTAAAAAAAAACTTAGTCGAGTCGCCTTATACCTTAGTTATTTGTCGATTTTTTAGCAAAAGACCTAATTAATTTTTCTTTTTATAAACCATTTATCGTTTAATGACAGCCCTACATTTATTTTAAAGTAGTTCTCTTCTATCAATCCTGCGTCGGTTGTACCTCTTTTTCCGAGTTCAAAACCTAAATTAATATTTGAGAAATTGCTGCCCAACGGTAAACCAAAACCAAAAGTTATGCCAAAGTTGTTTATCTCTTCATTGTTGACGACCATCCCGGTTTTATCATAACGCAAACCTGCCCGGTATGTAATGCGATTAAAATAGCTCGAAATTGAGCGATAATCAGGTATAAAATAAGATCCTAGCGCAAATGAAGATGCATCAGTGTATTCTACATTTTGAACTTGCAGAAAATCATTTGAAAAAGAACTTAACTGTTGAAAGGTATATTCACCCCCAATAAACCATTTTTTATTTTCACCGTATCCTAGACCCAATGTTGTTACGGTTGGTATTTTCAATTCGGTATTTCTAAGACCGCTAGCATCCAAATCTACATCAATAACCTCAATGTCTGCACCTGTGTCCAATGAAAACGACCCAAGACGCTCATTGTTTTTTGAGACCAAGTTCACTTGAGTATTGACCCCGACATGGGCATACAAGGTGTACTTATCTTTGAACGTGGGTGTATAATTTAAGGCATAGTTAAAATCAAAACCATTGATTTTTGAGGTACGGGTGTCCAAAGTGCCAAATTGAACATCTTCAACACTTTGAATTCTTTGATACTCCAACTCACCAAAATTGTAGTTGACGGTGGCCCCAATGCTAATATCTTTAAATGGTTGATACCCCAAAGAAAGGTAGACTCTATTGATGCCACCCTCTCCCGCAAATACATTGGTGACCGTATCACCATCTTCGTTTAAAGTTTGAGAGTTTAAGTTGTACCCCACAGAGGTGTATGGCATCAAGCCAAAACCAATTCCGGCATTTTTAGCTATGGGAAAGCCTATAGAAAGATAATCTAAGTTGGTGACAGATTCACTTTGTTTTTCGTTGGCATCTTTCAATCCAAATCTTTTATGTGAAATGCCTGCCGTATAAGCAGTTAGCCTAAGGGAGGAATAGGCTGCTGGATTTTGCAAGTTAAGATGAATACTATCGGCATACATTTGTAGGCCGGCCATCATTTGGTTTTCTACAGTGCCACTGTTTCTAATGTCGCCCACACCAAAGTAAGAATAGGGTGAAATTGTGGCATTTTGACCGTTTGCACCTAGTGCACAGAGGCATACCAATGCAATCAGAATTTTTTTTACCATCTAATGTTTATTGTATTCCAGCAGGTAATTTAACCCCTCCAACAGAAATTTAGAATTGGCAAATATGGCATTTTTTAGGCGTTTGGCAAAAAATTGAGCGTCCCCGCCCGTTAAAATAACTGTTAAATGTTGAAAGCGTGATTTATATTGATTTATGACCCCGTCCATTTCCTGGCAAATTCCGTTAATTACGCCACTGTGCATACAGGTTTCGGTAGTATTACCTATAAAATCTAAAATTGGTTCTGGGTTTAATTTTGGCAGTTTGGCAGTTTGGTCGTGCATCGCCTTATATCGCATATTCAAACCTGGTGATATTGCCCCACCCATATATTCGCTATTGTCATTGACCATATCATACGTGATGCAACTGCCTGCGTCAATAACCAAGGTGTTGGTCTTGTTATAATTGTTGCATGCGGCTGCAGCCAAGGCTATTCGGTCATTGCCTAAAGTATGTGGTGAGGCATAGCTGTTTTTAAATGGGAGGCTTGATTTATAAGATAGTACATGAACTTTGCAAAACATGGACAGTGCCTTGTACTCTTTATCACTCGTTTTGCTTACCGATGAAATAATGGCCCGATCAATCAGCGGATATACCTCAAACAGTTCTTTTATCGTTGACAAAAAATCATTAGGGCCTGAGTTTTGATCTACCAGTAATCGATTTTTGTTGAAAACCGCATATTTGATCAACGTATTGCCAATGTCGATGATTAGGTTCATAGTACAAAAATACAAACAAAAAGCCCCGAAAAAATCGGGGCTTTTTGTGGTACCTCCAGGAATCGAACCAGGGACACACGGATTTTCAGTCCGTTGCTCTACCAACTGAGCTAAGGTACCATGCTTATTAAAGCGGGTGCAAATATAATTTCAAATTTATGATATACCAATAAAAACTTCAAAAAAGGTAGGCTTACCAAATAGATTTAATTTTCTGAACCTTTAAATTCTTGACCTGTAAGCTTTCAGTGCCTCTGTTTGTGATGGATAGTGATGTATAGGGCGCTGTTGGGAATATTTGTTCTGTCATCACAAATTTGCCATCATCGATAAAGACCTCTACAGAAGAGCGATCAATATACAAGCTTACCTCATACGATTCTTGAGCAAGACCCTTAAGCGACATTTTATGAACAGTTTTACCAAATTCTTCATGAAAATCTATTTTTCCTGATTGCCTTCTGTCCAAATAAGCAACAGTATCATTAATTCCCAAAACCATGTTCTCTCCCTTGGCATTGGCAAATTTCATTTCAAATTTGTTTGATGAGGTAGTAAATACCACTTGAGCTTGATTATTGGTTTCAAATTCCATTTCCTTTACTTGACCCGGAGTTATATCAAATGACTTGGGCGCAACCTCTGATTTTAGTGAAGCCAATTGAACCAAGGGGGTATTTTTTAGAAAGTAAATATTCCCTTCTTTGGCCAAAGTTAGTTTTCTTGGCAAGGTCATCGCACTTCGCCATTTTTTAGTGGGCGTATCACGTGCATAGGTCCAGTTGCTCATCCACCCTATAAATATACATTCGTCATTGGGGGCATTATTGTAAGTGACACCTGCATAATTGTCGGTACCCCAATCCAACCATTTGATTTCTTCTTGGTTGGTTGTAAATGAAGAGCCATCAAAGTCCCCAACAAAATATTGTGTTCCGCTACCACCATTGGGAGCTCCAGGATTTATGCTGATGATCAAAACCCATTTTTCTTCATTGGCACCTTCCACATTGAACTTTATTAGATCAGGACATTCCCATACACCACCATGAGCCCCTTGTTCTTTGCCAAAATCACTTAAGTACTCCCATTCCCTCAAATTTTTTGAACTATAAAATTTGGCATGGTCACCTGCGACCAAAGTCATTATCCATACTTCTGATGGCTCGTGCCAAAAAACTTTTGGGTCGCGAAAATCACGTATTCCCTCATTGTCAATTACGGGGTTCCCTTCATATTTGACCCAGGTATCACCATTATCAAGACTGTAGGCTATACCCTGTGTTTGAAAATCGGCGCGCCCTGCTTTTTCACTTTCCATCAGATGATAAGTATAAATGGCAACCAAAGGTTGTTGACCTTCTTCACCAAAGCCAGAAGTATTCATTTTATCCACCACGGCACTACCGGAAAAAATATACCCATGTTCGTCGGGATATAAAGCAATGGGCTTGTGTTGCCAATGCACCATATCTTTACTTACAGCATGCCCCCAATGCATGGGCCCCCAGACAATGTCTTCAGGATAATACTGATAAAACAAATGATAAATTCCCTCATGATAGACCAATCCGTTGGGATCGTTCATCCACATTTCTTTTGGGGTAAAATGATACTGTGGCCTAAATGGCTCGGCATATTGGGCACCATCAACATTGAGCTTATCGCTCTTATTTTTATCACCATTACCACAGGCAACCATGATTGCCATCGCCATTAAATAAAGGAAGTAATTTTTCATGTTTTGATTGATTATAGCCAGTTTCAAGATACTAATTAAATCATTTTGGAAGTGATAATTGGTATCTTTGCAAATCAATGCAATACATGCGAAGACTCATAGTCGTTTTATTTTTTATTTCAATTGTAGGCATCCTTTTTGCCCAACCAAGCATTGATACTACTATTGGAAAGCTCAATAAAAATAGTGTTGAATACATTTCTGTAACTCAATTGTTGCAAGATTCAAGTGTTGTTCTTTTAGATACAAGAAAAAAGGAAGAATATGATGTTAGCCATATTCAAAATGCTATATGGGTGGGTCATAGAAAATTTAAGTTGAATTTGGTTGAAAGTAAAATAGTAGATAAAAAGGCGCCCATTGTGGTCTATTGTTCCATAGGGGTGCGTTCAGAAGATATAGGAGAAAAATTGCTCAAAGCGGGTTACACCAATGTCAAAAATCTTTATGGTGGTATTTTTGAGTGGAAAAACAAAGGTCTGCCGGTCTTTGACCAGTCAAATCAGGAAACCCAAAAAGTACACGCCTTCAATAGATATTGGGGCAAATTTTTGAAAAACGCCGAAAAAGTATATCGCTTCAAAAACAAGGCACTTGAAAACTGACTCAAACAAACTATTGTTAATATTTACCCGCAATCCGGAGCTGGGCAAATGCAAAACCCGATTGGCGAAAGTAACTGGTGATATCGCTGCTTTGGAAATTTATAAGTTCTTATTAAAGCACACGCACTCAATAACCAAAAATTTAGACGTTCATAAAACAGTTTATTACTCCGAAGATATTTGGTTGGAAGATATTTGGTCCAAAGGTAATTTTGAAAAGAAATTACAAAACGGAAAGGATTTAGGCGAACGTATGGCCAATGCATTCAAAGATGGATTTGCATCCAATTTTGAAAAAATCATTATCATTGGCAGCGACTTATATGATCTTTCTCAAAATGATTTGGAAAACGCATTTGGGGCCTTGGAAAACCATGATTTTGTTGTAGGACCAGCAATTGATGGCGGCTTTTATTTATTGGGAATGAAGGTTTTCAAAAATGCATTGTTTCATAATAAGGTTTGGGGAACGAGCTCGGTTTTGGAAAAAACCCTTAAAGATTTAGAAGGTGAAAATTTCCATTTACTTGAATCACGCAATGATGTGGACCACTTTGAAGATATAAAAGATATTGAGGCGTTCAAGCCTTTCATTAAACATATATAAATGACCCAAAAACAGTTAGACGAATCCGTCGCATATCTACAAAATAAAGGTTTTGACAAACCAGAAGTAGGAATTGTGCTTGGTACCGGTTTAGGCCAGCTTGTGAGCCATATTGAAGACGGCATAGAGGCCCATTACAACCATATCCCATTTTTTCCACTAGCCACTGTTGAATTTCACACTGGAAAATTGATTTATGGCACCATCGCTAACAAAAAAGTGGTGGTCATGGAAGGTAGGTTTCATTTATACGAAGGCTATGATTTTTTAGATGTGACCTATCCCATTAGGGTAATGCATCAATTGGGAATAAAAAAACTCTTCATTTCAAATGCTGCAGGTGCCATCAACCTTAATTTTAAGAAAGGTGACATTATGTTGATTGAAGACCACATTAATTTACAGGGGGGTTCTCCCCTGGCCTTTAAAAATGTTGCAGCATTTGGGGACCGTTTTGTTGATATGAGCGAGCCCTATGATTTGGAAATGCGCAAAAAGATTGAAAAAATAGCCAAGGCCGAGAACATTTCTTTGCAAAAAGGTATTTATGCTTCGGTTGTGGGACCTCAATTGGAAACAAAGGCCGAATACCGTATGCTAAAAATTTTGGGTGCCGATGCCGTTGGTATGAGCACTGTTCCTGAAGTTATTGTAGCTAATCATTTAAGGATGCCCATAGTTGCCGTTTCGGTACTCACAGATGAATGTGACCCCGACAATTTGAAGCCAATAGACATTCAAGAAATTATCGGCATTGCAAATAAAACAGAACCCAAAATGATACAGTTGTTCAAAGAACTTATCAAAGTACTTTAATGGCTTTCTGGTTTGCCGGTTTTTAATTGAAAATACAATTTACTTTGAATTCTAAGACCCTCGCCATAATTGCATAAGATGATTGAGTCCATTACCATTAGTGTCATAATTCCTGTTTTAAATGAAGCCGACATTTTAAAAGCCCTGCTGCTACATCTACAACAAAACAGTTTAACAACAAATATTAAAGAAATCATAGTGGTTGACGGTGGCAGTACCGATTCAACCATTGAGATAGCCAAAGCAATGGACGCCACAGTCATAAAAAGCAAAAGAGGAAGGGCATGCCAAATGAACATGGGCGCAAAAAATGCCAGTGGAACCATTCTTTATTTTTTGCACGCAGATACCTTGCCGCCAAAACATTTTGACAAGGCAATTATTGCCGCCCATGAGAAAGGTTTTGGAGCTGGCTGCTTTAGAATGCAATTTGATACTAAAAATTGGGCGTTACGTTTTTTTGCCTATTTATCTAAAATCAACCATACCCTTTGCAGGGGCGGTGACCAATCTTTATTCGTTTCAAAAGAAATATTTGATAACAGCTCAGGATTCAATGAAAACTATCTTATTTATGAGGATAGTGAATTTATTGGACGATTGTACAGAGTAACCCATTTCAAAGTCTTGCCGCAGAAAGTTTTGACCTCGGCCCGCAGGTACCGCCAACAAGGATGGCTCAAAGTTCAGTTTCACTTTGCCATAATCCATCTTAAAAATTATCTCGGAGCCAATCCAAAGCAATTGTATCAATATTACCGAAGCAATCTCTTAAATTAAGCATTCACAAAGGCAGCGCGTATCATGCCCAACATCATCAAGTTGTTGTGCCATATGATGACTACTGCCAAAAATCCAAAAGAAAGCCCTTGAACTATAAAAAATTCAAGGGCTTCTACAAATGGGGGAAAATAAAGTTGAGTTAGTTTATTTTTCCAATATTACATTGGAATAGTCATTTAAC
>JABDND010000177.1 GCA_013001145.1 Croceitalea sp.
CCTCCCAAGCCCACCCCGGTCCAAAAGGCTCATCTGCAAAATTGGTAGAATTGAATACAATGGTCTCGTATTTTTTTAGAAATGAAATGGCCGTACTGTCTTTGAAATAAGGATGCATCCAACTGGGGTCACCGGTGCCCTGAATGAATAAGCTATCCTTATGGGCCCTATAGCTTAGGGTGGGTATATGGTCAGGGATCAAGTTCAAGGCAGTGAAGAGGGTAACTATTTTTACGTTGCTGGCAGGGGTAAAATAGCGGTTTGCATTTGCTTCAAACAACGTATCCATTTTCTCGGGTTCAATGACCATAAACCCTGTAAAATGGTTGTCGTAAAAATCAGTGGCCAATGCAGAATTTACTTGCTTAAAAGTTCTTTGCCTTTTAATACCTGCACAGCTGGTCAGCAAAAATGAAGAGATTATCAATAACAAGAAAACAACCCTAAATAGCTGGTTTAAAATAGCTTGTGAGTTGCATTTCATCGAATTTAACATCGGCTTGTCTAAATTTTAGAGGCAATGATGGCTCAATATATACCTTTTATAAGTAAATTAGTACAACAACAATTAACCTAATACACTTTTTTGAATATGGCTAGAGTAATGTTAGAGTACACTAAGACTGTCTTACAAAAAGTTAGTTTTGATGCGATGTTGTTCGCACGAGAAGTGAAAAAAGCAGTTTCTAGGTTATTACCTAACGAAATTGAAGAACTAAAAATCTGGTTACAGCAATTTATTTGCGATAAGCCAGAGTTGCAACAGAGTTTAATATATTTAAAAGCATAAAAAAAAACCGCCTTAGGGCGGTTTTATTTTTTATTCAATGGACTGATTATTTCCACATCTTGAAAAGTGATTGCCCCTCTTACAATACCTGCAATGACTTCTTTGATGGCCTCCGTAATCTGAATTTTCAATTCGCTTTTATGATAGATCAAACTTATTTCCCGCGCGGGAGGTGGCTTTTTAAAGTGGCGTAGATTCCCTTTTTTGGTATCATCAAGTTCCAAGGTGTTCAAATAGGGCAATAAGGTCATGCCCATTCCCTCATTGGAAAGATTGACCAAGGTTTCGAAACTTCCACTTTCAATTTTAAAGTGTTCATCCTTATTGTTTTTAGGTGACTTACAAAGGTTAATGACTCCGTCCCTAAAGCAATGGCCGTCTTGCAGTAATAAAATATCGGCCATATCAAGATCTGCAGTCGAGAGTTCTTTTTGGTTTGCCAAGCGATGCCCCATGGGCACGTAGCCCACAAAGGGTTCATAGTACAAAGGCCTTTCTTTGATGAATTCAATTTCGAGTGGGGTCGCAGCAATGGCAGCATCTAAATGGCCATCGTGCAAATTACCGATCAAAGTGTCCGTGCCTTGCTCTTTGATGATCAAATTGACCTTCGGATATTTTTTGACAAATGTGGGCAAAAACATGGGGAGCAAAGTGGGCATGACTGTCGGAATTATGCCCAAAGTGAACTCACCGCCAATAAATCCTTTGTCCTGGTCCACAATATCTTTGATGCGATCGGCTTCAGCCACAATATTTTTGGCCTGTGCCACAATTTTTTTGCCTACCTCGGTAATGGATATGGGCTTTTTACTACGGTCAAAAAGCAATACATCCAACTCATCTTCCAGCTTTTGGACCTGCATGCTCAAGGTAGGTTGGGTGACAAAGCTTTTTTCTGCTGCCAGGGTAAAGTTTTGGTACTCAGCCACGGCAAGTACATATTGCAATTGGGTAATCGTCATAAGAAATAAATCTTTGCTATAAATGTATAAAAACCATCGATAAAACTTATCAAAACATCTTAACTTTATACATTAAATTTATGGTAAAATAAGAACGATATGAAACTTAACAGTATAGGCCTGAGCGAGGTAAAATCGGAAGCATTGAGCAAAGATTTAAACGAACTATTGGCGAATTTTCAACAGTACTATCTCAATCTAAGGGGTATTCACTGGAATATTAAGGGCAAGCGTTTCTTTGATCTTCACGTTAAATTTGAAGAACTGTATACAGATGCCAACATTAAAGTGGACGAAGTGGCAGAGCGCATTTTGACTTTGGGCGGAGTGCCTTTTCACACGTTTAAAGATTATATGGAACGCTCTAAAGTGGCCGTGGGCAAGAATGTTACGAAAGATGAAGACGCCATAAGACTAATTGTGGGTTCCCTAAAAGAACTATTGCTTATTGAACGTCGCATATTGGATGCGTCGGCCGAGGCCAATGATGAAGGCACCAATGCGATGATGAGTGACTTTATTACCGAACAAGAGAAAACGGTTTGGATGATGAAAGCCTGGTTGGCTGAAGATATATAAGCCTACAATCGAGCAAATAAAAGTAAAGCCCCTATCTGATAGGGGCTTTTTTTTGATTGATGAATGGTTTGATTTCTTAAAGTCTTATATCAAAGTGAAGTGGTTCATTGCCTACTTCAAACTTAGCAACATCAAAGGTGGGTGGCCCCATGACCATTTCATTTCTGCTCATACCATAACCTTCTTTGGGCATACCATTTGAATGATAGTCCATTCGGTTATTTGCATTGGCATCATGTAGGGCAATGATGGCATAAGTACCCTCGGCAACATCCTCAAATGTGAAGGATACTTTACCATTTTCAATGGTACTTTCCATATTGATGAGTCCCGGAGCCCTCATAAAGGTTTCTTCGGTATGAAGACCGATGATGATTTTGCCTTCATCATTGACTACATTATCGATGGCCACGGTAATGGTGACCCCAGTGGTTTCTTGTGCGACCAGCGTGTAACTGGCAAATAATAATCCAAAAATTAAAGCTAAAGTTTTCATGTACTGTCTATTTGTTGTTATTGATGAATCAAAAATCTTACTTAACCATCAAAAGGCAAATAATCAATGACTGAATTGTGGATTTAACCAACTGAATAGTCATTTTACTTACTTCTATTTAAATAGAAAGATTAAATTTAAACTTTAGATTGATAAATCATACTTTGTTTAGGCTTCCTATCAATTTTTCAACTTCTGTTTTGATAGACTTAAATTAATTGCACTTGATTTAATTGAATTCGACGGAGGTAGCCATTCGCCGACAAGGTCACCTTTGTCGCTCGCAGAAAGTATGTAATTACCTACAAAAACTATTTGCCCACTAGATTCAATTCCTAAGGAAATTGTGTTATAAAACCTATTCCCCACTTTGGGTTTTAATTTGAACGTGGTACTTTTATTTCCAGAGTACATTCGTACCTCTACCCTATAGGAACCTGGACGGGCAAAATCAGTGGGCCAAAAAATATTTTCAGGTCCAAAGCCGTCTCTATCATCAACATCAAGTTCTCCACCAGTTGTTGAATACCTATTTCCGTACCAAATGACATCACCGGATGGTTCAGTTACATAAAGATCTAAATCAACATCTGTATTCCAAGTGAGGGTGAATTTTACGTCCCCATCCCCAGTTTGTAAACCTCCTCGAGCCAATTGTGTCAGTTCTGTTATAGCATCTAAAAATTCTTCATATCCTCCGGTTAGCAGTGCACCTGCATCTAATAGACTATTAATGCATGCTAAAGCTAGGACCAATGGATTTGCTGAAAGGGCACCGCTTGCGCAGCCATAGGCATTTGCAGCTATTCCGGCCGTTGTTGCAGTGGCACCCATTGCGCTATTGTCCGTAGGTCTTATAATCGTCATAACACCAACCAAAGCCCCGCCACAAGCAATTCCAGCGGCTACTCCAGAAGTTCCTAGCGTGGGAACAAATGTTGCTGCTGCCGTTCCTATACAAATCGCAGCACTCAAAGAAGTTCCTAACGCAGTAAAGAACCCTGCCCAATCCGCTTTTTCAATACTCGCCATTGCAAACTTTGAATTATTGGTGTTTGGAAATTCAATATCCCGGACAATTTGAAAATCATCATCAAATATCAACGCTACATCAACTAAATCTTCCCTGTAATTACTAAAAAGTATTAGAAGTTCGTTATTGTAACTTACCTGTTCTGGTAACAAGTCTTCATTTAAGCTTACTATGGCAGTAGTATTTTCATCGACAAAGTAAACGGCCCCTGTTGGCGTTTCTCCGTCAGCGGTTAATAAAAGAGATTCACCATTTTCATGCTGAACCAAATAGGGAAAATCTGCATTTCCCGTTTCAGTACCCGCAATTCCATTAAAGTATACAGGAGTAAATTCTTCGCCGTTGGGTTCTTCGATGGTTGTAGGATCATTCTCTGAACCCCCATCTTTTTGACATCCTTGCAAAAGAAATAATGCAAAAACACAAATTAGTACGATAGTGATTTTTTCATTTTTCATGATTATTGATTATTAAGGTTGTTTTTGGGGGAGGTTATTAAAGTTAAGCAATTGATAATCAACATCCTAATTAATAACCACTTAAAATTTACGGCCCACTTGCGTTGGAGTTTATCCATTATGAAAAATCCGGGGATTTACTACAATGGTGTATTTGGAACTTATAAGAAGAAGTCCAAATTCAAAATATATCGGTGAGTAAAGGAGCAAAATTTTAAGATAATCCATTTGAAAAAATGAAATACCTTACGATTTTTCCTTAATGGCTTTTGCAATGGCCTTGCTGCCCGCATTTTCTTTTTGTGATAGCTCTTCAATAATTTTGGCATGGTCCTCGGGCCTGGTTTGAGAAAGTTTATAGGCGGCCTGTATCTCGGTAATTTCAATCTTAAATCCCACAACACCTTTAACCTGCTTTAAAGTACTTGGTTTCATGTCATGCAATGAGATGGGGTTCTTGGATTCTTTCTCATATTTATTTACCAGCTTGTGCAAAGATTGCATCACCTCTTCCTCAGACAATACTTTTAATTGGCCATACACATGAACGGCAATATAATCCCATGTGGGCACTTCTTCCTCTTGATACCATGAAGAAGATACATAGCTATGAGGTCCGTTAAAAATGCATAGCACCTCTTGGGGTTCGCTAAAAGCTCGCCACTGTTGGTTTGCTTTGGCAATGTGGCCCACAAGAAAGCCTTTATCTTGCGCATCTTCTTCAAGTTCCAAAGGAATATGTGTGGCCCACGGTTTCCCATCAACTTGGTTGATCAAAATACCAAACGCGTTTTGGGTGATGAAAGCCTTGATTTCGTTTAGATCTTCGTTTTTATAATAGTGCGGTATATACACGATGCAATGTTTGAGGTGAAAATTAGTTTTTGGCAGTATAACCTGGCCCTTTTACAAAACGACCGGGGGTAGCTCCCGTATGGTCTCCATTATCCAGTACTTGTTCGCCATTGACAAATACATGGATCATGCCTTCTGCAAATTGGTGGGGCTCATCAAAAGTGGCTTTATCTATAATCTTGGCGCCATCAAAAATGGCAACATCGGCAAAATTACCTTTGGCCAAAGTACCGCGTTTCTTCAATTTTAGATTGGATGCTGGCAAACCACTTAATTTATAAACTGCTTCTTCAAGACCAATTATTTGTTCATCGCGCACATACTTGCCCAATAAACGCGCAAAATTGCCATAGGCCCTAGGGTGGGGGTTGTAGTTTGTAAACGGTGGGACCGGGGCCACCGAAGCAGCATCGGAACCAAAGCTCATATAGGGCAAGGTCAGTTGTTTTTTTACATTCTCTTCAGACATTAAAAAATAAACGGTACCCACGCGACTGCTGTCTTGTACCACCAAATCCATAGCGGTTTCTTCAGGACTTGTGCCTCGCATTTTAGCAACTTCAGCCAATGTTTTACCGGTTAGATAGCGAAGACTGTCATTCCTAAACCCGTTTAATATCATTTTGTCTGGGCTGCCCGCAGCGAACATCAAATTTTCCCATCCCTCACCTTTGGCGCGCATTTCTTCTGCCACTTTTTGGCGAATAACCGGGTCTTGCAACCTTCGGGCCCAATCACCATAACCACCTTCTTGTACCCATGGTGGCATAGCGGCATCAAGCCCTGTGGCCCCAGCGGTATAGGTGTACATATCGGTGGTGATTTTTAGGCCTGTTTTGCGGGCGGAATCAATTTTCGCAATGGCAGACTCCCATTTGCCCCAATTATCTTTTCCACCTGCTTTAAGGTGATAAATTTCTGCCGGAATATCGGCAGCTTTGGCAATCTGTATCAATTCATCAATCGCTTCCAACCAATAATCCCCTTCACTTCTAATGTGTGATATGTACATACCATTATATTCAGAGGCCACCTTGCAGAGAGCGATCAATTCTTGGGTCGATGCATAAAAGGCCGGGGCGTAGATGAGCGAAGAGCCAATGCCCATAGCGCCCTCTTCCATAGCGGTTTGGGCCAAGGCTTTCATACGCTCCAATTCTTCAGCAGTGGGAGGTCTATCGGCTTCTTTCAATTCATGTACGCGTAAGGTTGTGGCACCTACAAACGAGGCAACATTGGTCGCGATGCCTTTGTTTTGCAGGTAGTTCAAATACTCGCCCAAAGTGGTCCATTCAATTTCGTAGTAGGCATCTTTTTGGTTTTTTTTTGCGCTTTCTTTCATGGTGTCGTTCCACGGGCCCATGGACCAGCCTTCGCCCATGACTTCGAGAGTGACTCCTTGGCGGATGTCGCTTTCCGATTTGCCATCAACGATCAGTGACTCAGTCGCCCAACTTAACATATTGATAAAACCCGGGGCCACCGAAAGGCCATTGGCGTCAATTTCAATTTTGCCCGTTGCATTCAATGTTTCACCCACATAAGCAATGGTATCGGCATTTATGCCTACGCTTCCCACATAAGCAGGGGCAGCTGTTCCGTCAATTATCTGTCCATTTTTAATAAGCACGTCAAACGATTGTTTTCTTTGGCAACTTATAAGAAGGGCAAATAAAAAAACTAGGATTGACACATTTTTCATTAGGGTGAAATTAAGGTTGAAAGTCGGTTTTTGTGAAGGTATATCCAAGAAAGTCAAGGCTTTGAACAACGCCTCTTGCATTCAACTGAAAAGTGACGGCAACAGGGCTCGTCCAGCGGCGATTGGGCTTGGTCATAAAGGTGTCAAAATGCCAATGACTGGCAGTTATTTGTTCAAAATTATTGAAATTGAGGTCGAGGGTCTCATCACGCAAGGTGAGGGTCAATTTGCCACACAACGGATGCTCATAAATGCCTGTGTAGGCCCCAATTGGCTTTGAAGGCTTGGTATTCTTGACTTGCTCATCAGCCATTTTTTGCTGTTGTGCGTTGCGGTCTTTTTTAAAACCTTGGTACAATTCAAATATTTTAGGGTGCCAATTCGTGGTGTTGTCATCAAAACCAAATAGATCTATGGCTTGGTAAAGAATGGCATGTCGCAGTTCGGCATGGTCTAAATTTGCAAAAATATAGACGGCCACTTTTTTATCATGCATCACGCCAGCCATGGCCACAAGGCCATTTAAACTGCCGGTGTGAAAATCAAGTTTGTGGCCACGGTAATCATGTTGAAACCATCCCAGTCCATAACTCAACCAATGGGGATCCGTCAATGCCGTAGTAGGGTAGAAATCATTATTGGGAATTAAGGTTTGAGGCTGAAAGAGATATGAAAAGGTGTTGGGTTGAATTAAAGTATCGTTTTGATGAACCCCTTGATTGACAATAAATTTTAAATAGTTGCCCATATCATCCACGGACGACCACATCATTCCGGCGGCACCAATTTGATCGGAGTAATTTCTGCTTACCGGAAGCACTCCTTTTTGGTCAAAATCATAATACGGGGTTACAAAATTGCCAGCTTTTTGTACATCGCTTGCCCTGGTCAATGAACGATTCATGTCCAAGGGCTTGAACAAACGTTCTTCAACAAAGGAGCTCCAAGATTGTCCACTTACCGCTTCAATTAGTTCGCCTGCGGCAGCGTACATGATATTTTGATAGGTAAAACCCCCACGAAGGGGGTAAACTTTTTCGGTATGAGCAAATCTTTTTAAAGTTTCTTGGGTCGAAAGGCTATCGAGCGTCCATAGCACATCGGCATTGGCGATACCCAAGTTATGGGTGAGTAAGTCTTTGACGCGGGCATCGGCCGTGATATAGGAATCGGACAATTGAAAAGTGGGTAAGTATTGGATAACGGGATCATTCCATGACACCTTGCCCTCATCCACCAAAATAGCCAAAGCCATCGCCACCATGGCCTTGGTTGTAGAAGCCATGGCAAAGAGGGTGCTTTCATTGACCGGTTCTTTACGGTCGAGGTTTTTTACCCCATAGGTTTTTTTAAAAACGATAGCACCGTCTTTGACTACCACGGCCGCCAATCCCGGTATCTTCCACTCGGCCATGCCCGTTTGTATCATTTGATCCAGCTGTTGGGCATATTCAATTTTTTGACTATTCACAACGGCGAAATGTGCGCTAACCAGTATTAGAAAAAGTAGTTTTTTCATGGTCTCGGTAATGTTAAAACGATGGATGTAGAAAGATAAAGAATTTTAATATAGCTCGGTTGGGGTATTCATTTAACATCCTTATTATCCGCTTTGTCTTCCTCTTTTAATTTGCGGTATTTAAAGAATAGACGGACTCCAAGCCTTGCAAACAGAATAATGGCGATAAGTGTAATAATGTTAATGGCACTCATGATATTTTTTGTTTTTAACGTGGTTTGTTTTTGACGACAACCCTGGTCAATGAAATAGATTTCTCCATGATTGCTTATTACCCTGTAGCTCCATCGCCATCAATATCTTTACCCAGGTGGGCTTCGAGCGCCACGAGTGTCTTCTTTAATAAGGCCTTTGTTTTGATAAGCTCGTCTTCCAAAAGCGCCACTCGCTCCTCCATACTTTCAGCATGTTCTTGCTGTTTTTCCAACTCATCTTGTTGCAAAAGATCCCAAAATATTCCCATCGTTTTCCGTTTAATTGATTTACTTTAAATTGAAGTTAAAGCATTTAAAACAAAATTCCGGGCAATGTTCGATAAACATTGGCCGGAATCTGCGCTGGTTGATTGATGATCAAGAATTATTCCATGTCCTCGGTATTTTCGGCCATGGCCAAACTTTGCATTTCCAGGGCTAGGGCAGAAGCGTCCCAATAGCCCACTTCCCTCACAATTTTACCATCTACAAACTGATAGGTCAAATGAACGGGCATATCAAAGACTTTGCCATTGGCGGCCAGGGTGCCTTGCCAGTCCAACCAGCAATTGACCCAAGTTTCTCCATCATCGGTAACTACCATTTCATATTCCTGGTCTTTTTCAAGAAAACCGCGACTTGAATAGTTGGCATCGTTTGCTTTGTGGTAATCCATTGCCTCTGCAGTGGTAATGGCATTGTCCTTGGTATTGTAATATGTCTTTGAAGAATCTGCAAAAATGCTCGTGTCATACGTTTTACTGTTGTAATTGGCAATCAGTTGTTTAACAGTATCAATTTCTGGTGAGTTTTGCGTGTATCGTTTATCGCCTTCTTGACAAGCTATAAAGAGTAATAAGGTACAGCCTAATGCTACTAATTTTTTCATTTTTATGTTGGTTTTAGGTTGATAAAAAGCCTCAACTCATGTTGGGCCTAAAAGTTTATTGAACGGTTGGTACATAAGCCATATCTGGCCTCATTTGACCTTCAAAGCTTTCATATTTGCTGAGGGTTGCCCTAAATTCACCGTATAGTTTTGCCCATGCATCGCCCATCATGGCATTGTTGGCCGCAATTTTAGCGGCGTAATCAGCTTCATCTTGGGCGGCTATGGCCACCATGTAAAAAGCGCCACGAGTGCCAAAACCATTTTCATAAACGCGATAATGCAAATTCGAACCTTTACTGGCATACATATCCCTAATTTCTTTGACCTTGGCGGAAACTACATCTTTATTACCAGGGGTGTAATGAAAGTAATGGAACTTTCGATACTCTTGTCCCTCTGGGGTTTGGTCAATACCGGTGGGTTGGTACGAAAGGTCTTTGTTGAGATGGATGACATAATCATGTTCCACATCATAGCATTTGTTCATTCTATTGAACAAATCACTCATTTTATCGGCACCCATTTTTTCTGATAAGGTTTTAAATATGGGTTTGTCAATGGTAGCCATGTTCTCTATGGGGCTAATCCACAGATAACGCATATCGGCCGTACTGGCCACAATAGCGTGCATATCTTGAATGTTGTGCTTTTTCATGTTGTCGGTCAATTCTTTGCAGATTGCCTCATAATCGGCCACTTTCGAGGGTTTGACCACATCTTCATGCACCCAAAAGCCTTGGGTAGCTGATTGTTGTGCAAAAATAGCACTGCTCATTAGCATTGCGGCTAAAGCCAGCAAGAACTTTGAATTAATTGTTTTCATTTGATTGTATTTATTGGTTGATAGTTAAATGCAACTAAAAAAATGGAAAAGTGGGGGCCTTAAAAAAATCAACTTGCTAACGATTCTACTTCATCTTATCTCGGTACATGAATGCAAGTAAAATATCGAATGTGACAAAGGCCAAAAACTAGAAGGGGACTCTAAATTTGGCACATGAAGTTAATAAAAAAACCAACGTGAAAAACATTGACTATCAAAAAGATGGATAAAAACCTTACTTTTTCTGTGGTTTTTCGCCAATAAAGTTTTTTACAATTCAATCCCTTTATAATACAACTGGGTCACTGTTTTTGGTTAAACACCAAATTGTTTTAGAATTTTGAATTGGTATAGCTTTGTGCCAATGACCAAAACTGAGAGTCGGAGCGACCATTTTTATCTGTTTTATTACTTTTAGAAGCGAGCAGTCAATATGATTAAGTTAAATAGGCTTGATGACGAAAATATGGGCATATGAGTAGATTTTTAAGGGAATTGATCAAGGCAGTGGCCATTGGTACTGCTATTTTTATAGTGTTGATGGCTTATTTCTATGTGACCAACGCTTTGCCCGACGACTTTACGACCGCTGATTTTGTCAGGGAATACTTTGAAAGCTTGGTCTTTGCCACCATACTTTACATGGTCAACGCCTATTGGTTCTTCTACCTATTAAAAAAGTTCAATTACAATATTTTTTCTGCCAAACGTCTTCTTTTTGGCATATCGGGGAATATTATAATTTCTTTGGTGGGCATTTTTGTGGCCCGTACCCTTATAGCCGTTGTCTTCAATCAACAAGACCTATGGGCTTTTATTATAGATGAAAAACCAGGGTATTATCGTCAATCATTGATTATAGCCGTGGGCATATCCCTTATTTTTTATGCATTCTGGTATTATAAATACAAACAGGACACCAAGGTCAAAGAGCAGAAAATTATCGCTGGAACAGCTTCTGCCCGTTTTGATGCCCTTAAAAATCAATTAGATCCACACTTTTTATTCAACAGTCTCAATGTTTTGACCAGTTTGATTGAAGAAGATCCCGATCAGGCACAAAAATTCACGACCTCTTTATCAAAAGTATATCGGTATGTTTTAGAACAGAAGAACAAGGATTTGGTCACCCTAGACGAAGAATTGAATTTTGCCAGGACTTACGTGCGACTATTAAAAATGAGGTTTGAAGACAGTATTGTGTTTGAAATACCCGACCAGGCCAGCCATCCCGATGCCAAAATCGTGCCCTTGTCATTGCAACTACTTCTTGAAAATGCGGTGAAGCACAATGTGGTAACCGCTACTAAACCGCTTCATATTAAGGTATTTGAGCAGGGGCAAAACTTGGTCGTGAGCAATAACCTACAAGAGAAACAAGTGGTAAAGAAGAGCAGTGGGGTAGGCCTTCAAAACATAAGACAGCGCTACGGAATATTGACCGATAAGCAGATATTTATAACAAAAAGTGAAAAGGATTTTAGTGTATCGTTGCCCTTATTGTCAAAGCAAGTGTCTGTTATGGAAACCCAAGAGGCCCATATTGAAGAGAAAAGATATCTAAAGGCCAAAGAGCGGGTTGAGGCCATAAAAGGCTTTTACGGCAACCTAACGGCGTATATGATTGTCATTCCCTTTCTATGGTGGCTCAATTTTAGAACCACCGATTTCTTGTGGGCGATTTTTCCAACCTTGGGCTGGGGCTTTGGCCTGACCGCCCACGGTATGGAGGCATTTGGCTATAACCCGCTATGGGGCAAACGCTGGGAAGAAAAAAAGATTCGCGAATTGATGGATAAAGAAGATTTTTAAATCGAATTTGATTGTCTCAAATTGCCACGCTACACCTCTTTTTGAACACCCTTTTCTCTTAAGATGGCAATCCATCCTTAAAAAATTACAGTTCGGTCATCCATTTTTTGACACCCCTCCCAATTGGATGAAATTTGAATCATAATTAAATTGAAATCACCAATTAAAATAAACAGACATGGAAAATTTAAATGAATACAAGTACAAAAAAGCGGTTAAAAAAGTGCAGTGCATCAAGGGTTTTTACTCCAACCTTGCGGCCTATTTGATCATCATTCCCCTTTTGGCCTATTTGAATTATCGTACCACCGATTTTTTGTGGGTATTGTTCCCGGCCCTAGGTTGGGGGATAGGATTGATCGCACATGGATTGAATGCCTTTGGATATAACCCCATTTTAGGTAAAGATTGGGAAGAACGTAAGATCAAAGAATTTATGAACAGCAGTGATTTTTAATCGAAATTTTATAAATTAAAACAACTTAAATACAGCATCATGAATATCAACAAAAACGAATCTAAATATATGCGTGCCAAAGAACGGGTCGACCAACTCAAAAAGTTTTATGGCAATCTAACATCTTATATAGTGGTCATAACAGGTTTGGGCATTTTAAATTATTACACGAATGGCTGGAGGTATATGTGGTTTTTATGGGCCGCTTTTGGCTGGGGCATCGGAATCTTTTTTCATGCAATCAATACCTTCAATTTAAATCCGTTTTTTGGCAGAAACTGGGAAAAACGGAAAATCCAAGAATTTATGGAGAAAGATCAAGACCAAAATAAATGGCAATGATCATGGAAGAATTCAACAAAGAAAAACTGGAACGGGCCAAGAAAAGGGTCGATGCCATTAAAGGATTTTATATTCATCTCACTGTTTACAGCGTCATCAATGCCTTTATCTTGATCAATATATTCGTAAGGACCAATTTTGATGGTGAGGGTTTTTGGCGATGGGAGCATTTTATAACCCCATTCTTTTGGGGCATTGGGCTCACTTTTCATGCCATAAACACTTTTAGATTAAATCCATTTTTTGGTAAAGAATGGGAGGAGCGGCAGATTAAAAAGTACATGGATGAAGACCGAGAACAACTTGAAAAATTTAAGTAGGATGGAAACAGTTACAACGTACGAACGAGCGAAACAAAGGGTTGAGGCCCTAAAAGGTTTCTATGGGCACCTTACCATTTATATTTTGGTCAACTTGGGTATCTTCTTGATTCGCTTTGATGTGCTTCAATATTTCGCTGATAAGCAGGCAGGGCAAGAACCAGCCTTTATTGAATGGCTCGATTGGAATATGGTCTTAACTCCGTTTTGGTGGGGCATAGGCCTCTTGGTGCACGGCTTTATAGTTTTTAGGCCTACCCTTGGTCTTTTTAAAAACTGGGAGAAGAGACAAATTGAAAAGTATATGGCGCAAGATGATCATGATACGAACGACATATAAAACCTTGAATATGGAAAATATCGAAAGCAAATATGAACGCGCCGCAAAGCGAGTAAAAGAGATGAAAGGCTTTTACAATCACTTAAAAATCTTTGTCATATTCAACGGAGGTCTTTACTTGATCAAAAGCGGTTGGTTGAATTCCTTGATGCCAGAGGGCTTTCCGGTAGAAGATTATTATTGGAACTGGATAGACCTTAATCTATTGATATGGCTGGGGATACTTGTTATTCATGCCCTTATTTTATATCGCCATAAGTGGGGCTTTTTGCGAAAATGGGAAGAACGACAGATTCAAAAAATCTTGGAGCAAGAGCGTGAAGAGGGCAAAAAGTAATAGTACACCCCCACATAAAACAAACAAAAACCTAAATTTCAGATTAATACCATCCAATGAAAGCAATCATTATAGAAGATGAAAAACCGGCCGCACGCAGATTAGGAAGATTACTAAATGCCTTGAATGTAGATGTTTCCATCATGCTTCATTCGGTTGAAGAATCAATTGCATGGTTCAAAA
>JABDND010000197.1 GCA_013001145.1 Croceitalea sp.
GTGCAAGGTGGTCCTTACGGATCTGCTCTATATTTTGATGGTTTTTGGGGGAGGTAACGGTCAGCAATAAAATGGGTCGTCCCTCAAAGGTCTCACCACGGGTTTCAATGGTCATACGGTCACTGGCGTTGGCCAAGGTCTGCATGTAGAACATTAATTTATCGTGGGTCACATGCCATTCCCCCACCTCATGGCCAATAATTTCGGCCGGCTTGGGGATGGAGCTGTCGTAAGTGATGTTTTGGGGTAAATAATAATCTAAGGTAACTTTTTCTTGGGCCATACCGGCCAAAGGAATCATGGCCAATAGGAACAGCAGTCTCATTTTCATTGTATGTGGTTTGAATTAGTCGTTGTTAAAAATAAAAAACGACCTGCGATAACAGGCCGTTTGTTCTGATTAATTTAACTTTTTTAGATATCGTCAAAATCCACATCGGTGAAGTTATCGGTAGGGGAGCCATTTTGGCTTGCCTTATCGTCGTTTTCTTCTTTCTTAAAATCTTTTTGATGACGTTCGGAAATAACTTCGCTGCCTTTTTCATTAATGATGTAATCCATCATCTCTTCCACGTTCTCCCTGAAAGCCTGAAAATCTTCTTTGTAGAGATAAATTTTATGCTTTTTGTAATGAAAAGAGCCATCGTCATGAGTAAATTTCTTACTCTCTGTGATGGTTAAATAGTAGTCGCCAGCCTTGGTACTTCTTACATCAAAAAAATAGGTTCTTCTTCCCGCACGTAAAACTTTGGAGTAGATTTCCTCCTGATCCATGAAATCTTTGTCGCTCATAATAGGTCTAGTGTTTAAGTTTGGGGAACTTATTTACTACTTCAAAAATGTAAAAAAAATGCGTATACCGCAAGGTTTTTCTAGTTTTCTTTGCCCGAAAGTTGATCTATATAGAGCTGTTTGTAATACCCATCAATAGCGTTCAACTCTTCGTGGCTGCCTTCTTGCACAATTTGGCCATGGTCTAAAATGATGATTTTATCGGCATTTTTGGCCGAGGATACCCGATGGCTCACAATGAGGGTAGTTTTGTGTTTAGAGGCCTTTTTCAAATTTTTTAGAATATGCTCTTCGGTTTCGGTATCAACGGCGGAGAGGCAATCATCGAACAAATAAATATTGGGATCCTTTAGCAGTGCCCTCGCGATGGAGACCCGCTGTTTTTGTCCACCACTGAGGGTGATGCCCCGCTCGCCCAGCATGGTATTGTACTGTTTGGTGAAATCGATGATGTTTTTGTGCACCACGGCCATTTTGGCCACGGCGATGATTTCTTCTTGGGTCGCATCTTCCTTGCCAAAGCGGATATTGTTCTCAATGGTATCGGAGAACAAAAAGGCATCTTGGGGTACGGCACCAATGGCGCTGCGCAAACTGAAGAGATTCAAATCTTTAATGGGTATGTCATCAATCAGTATCTCCCCTGAAGTAACATCATATAAACGGGCTACCAAATCTAAAATGGTCGATTTACCCGCCCCTGTTTTGCCCAAAAAGGCCACGGTTTGCCCTCTTTCAATAACGAAAGAGATATTGTTCAGGGCCGTAATCTCGGTATCTTCATAGGTAAAGCTGACATTTCGGAATTCTATTTTTCCTATAATAGGGGTATGGCCTACCACTTCGTTTTTAATGGTGGGTTCTTCCTTCAAAAACTCGTTAATGCGTTTTTGGGAGGCTTCGGCACGTTGTACGATGGAGGTCAACCAACCTACTACGGCCACGGGCCAGGTAAGCATGTTCACATAGAGTATGAATTCGGCAATGACCCCAAGGCTTATTTTACCCGCAATATATTGTTGTCCGCCAATATAGATGACGAAAATATTACTCACTCCGATCAGCAAGATCATTAAAGGGAAAAACCAAGCGTTCACTTTGGCCAAATCCATACTGGTGTCTTTGCCCTCTTGTGCCAAGGCACTAAGGTCATTGTTGACCATATCTTCCAAAGTGTAGGCTTTGATCACCGAAACGCCCGAGAACGATTCTTGGGTAAAGGTCGAAAGGGTTGATAAAAACTCCTGTACCTTGGTGCTACGCTTATGTATGATACGGCTTATCTGATAAATCAATACCGATAAAATAGGCAAGGGAATGAGCGTGTACATGGCGATGGTGGGTGCCTTGATGAACATCAAGGGAATCAAACACACAAAAAGGGTGAGGGTTTGAATGCCGTACATGATTGCCGGCCCGCCGTACATACGTACTTGGGTAACGTCTTCACTGATCCGGTTCATCAAATCACCAATACGGTTGCGTTTATAAAAATTGAGATTGAGATATTGGTAATGGTCAAAAACTTCATTTTTAAGGTCATATTCAATGTAGCGCGATACATTAATGATGGTTTGGCGCATCAAAAAGGTAAAAAGGCCCGAAAGTAGGGCCGCCCCAATAATGATCAGAATATATTCCAACAACTGATCTTTGATCACGCCCACACCCACGCCACCATCTACATAGGTCTTGATGGCATCGATGGATTTGCTCACATAGGAGGGCATGACCAACGAAAAGACCCGGGCAATGATGGTAATCAGTATGCCCAGCAG
>JABDND010000173.1 GCA_013001145.1 Croceitalea sp.
AAACGGGCACTAGCCTGGTCATAATCATCTTGTTCGTAGGCAATGTATCCCAAATAATACTTGGCTTGAGAACCATATTGCTCGGATTCGGAAACCAATTCAAGATATTTGCCCGCCTCTTTGGAACGGTTTGACGCATAGAGTGCGTAGCCGTAGTTGAAATTAAAGCGTTCTTCATCATTCTTTGAAATGGCGCCCATATCAACTTTGCGGTACCATTTAAGAGCATATGGATATTTTCCTGTTTCAAAATAATAATCAGCTACATCTAAAAACGCCGCATTTCGCTTAGTTGAGGTAGGATAACGCTCTACAAAACTTTCCATCAATTTATCAGCTCCCCGTTGATCTAGTCGTATGGCCGCATTGGCAGCATAATACTTGCTATTCGCCTCTATAGTAGGGTCGTCGGTAGAGACTCCAACTTTATCAAATAAAGCTTGTGCAGCTTGATATTGTTGATTATTGTAGAGTGTTAAGGCATCTTGATATTGCTTTTGACCATGGGTGAAAAGCTCAGTTTCTTGGGCTTTTGCCACAAAGAGAAATAGTATTGCAAATACCGCGAGGGAAATGATTTTTCGATTCATAGTGTTCTACGCTGTTCTCGATTGATGGTATGATAACGTCAAAATTCAAGCCAAAGTATATTTATGAATTAAAGAAGCGAAAAGCATCAAATGAATCACTAAAAATCTCGATCTTAGTACCTTTATTTCAATCTTCAACGAAATGCCTGAAACTGTATTAAAATTACAAGATGTAGCCATATTTCAAAATGACAACTTAATTCTGAACAATGTGACCCTTGAGGTCAAGAAAGGTGAATTTGTATATGTCATTGGCAAAACTGGAAGTGGAAAAAGCAGTTTCATGAAAACACTTTATGGTGATTTGCCATTGCGTGAAGGCACAGGCAGTGTTGTTGATTTTGATCTAAAAACCTTGAAAGAAAAAGACATTCCATATTTACGCCGCAAATTGGGCATTGTATTTCAAGATTTTAAATTATTGCCCGACCGAAATATCAAGAACAATCTCAAATTTGTGTTGAGGGCGACGGGCTGGACGGACACCTCTAAAATGGATCAAAAAATTGAAGAGGTGTTGGACAAGGTTCGCATGAAGACAAAAGGGTTTAAATTTCCGCATGAACTATCGGGTGGTGAGCAGCAACGAATAGCCATTGCGCGCTCCCTACTGAACGACCCAGAATTAATTCTTGCCGATGAGCCTACGGGTAATCTTGACCCGCAAACAAGTGTTGAAGTCATGCGCGTGTTGCAAGAAATCAATGATAGCGGCAGAACTATCATTATGGCCACGCACGATTACGCTTTGATACTTAAATATCCGCATAAAACAATTAAGTGTGATGGCAGTAAGATGTTCGAAGTGATACAAAAAGCTGTTTAGCATATTCAATACATTGCAACTGCCCCATTTATATACAATGAAATAAAATTAACAGCTAGCGCGTTGTTAATGGTACCAAACTATTTGTATTACTTATTTTAATTAATAGTGAGGTCCATTTCGTTAACAACTGTTTGATATTGTTGTTCAACGATTTAAGTCTCGCCGATTGTTTTTTGTTTCTTTGTCAAAATTTTAATTTTTCCTTTTATGAATATTCTCGGTATTGATGTCGGCGGATCAGGTATTAAAGGCGCTTTGGTTAATGCAGAAACTGGTGAAATGGTATCGGAACGTTTCCGAATTCCCACTCCACCTTCCCGTAAGCCACAGGAAATGGCTGATGTAATTGCTAAAATTGTAGATCATTTTGAATACAAAGGCCCAGTAGGCTGTGGCTTTCCCACTATTGTAAAAAAAGGGGTGTGTATTTCGGCCGGTAACTTACACAAAAGTTGGGTGGGCGTTAATATCGATGAACTACTTACCAAGACCACCGGAAATGAGTTTACGGTTGTCAACGATGCAGATGCTGCTGGTTATGCCTCAATGAACTATGGAATTGGCAAAGGTAAAGATGGCTTGGTCATCATGATAACCATTGGTACTGGATTGGGCAGTGGTGCATTTTTCAATGGTCAATTGATACCAAATTTCGAATTAGGACAAATACCTTATAAAAAATACGAAAAAATAGAGCTTTGGGCAGCTGCGTCGGCCAAAGAACGTGAAGACTTGTCCTACGAACGATGGGGCAAGCGCTTTAATAAATTTTTAAAATTGGTCGAATTGATCGTTTCTCCAGATTTGATCATTGTAGGAGGTGGAACTTCAAAAAATTGGAAGGAGTTCAGCCATAAAATAAATATTGAGACCGACGTGGTCAAGGCGGAGCTCATGAACCATGCTGGTATCATCGGTGCAGCAATTTCTTGTCTAAAGGAACAGCACCACGGGCATTTGGCGCAATCATAGATAAACCTAGCAATAGATTTTAAACTATTTTGTTTCTCTTTCTGTCTACCTCTTTCAAATAGATTTTACGTAGTCGCAAATGGTTGGGGGTTACCTCAACATATTCGTCTTTTTGAATATATTCCAAAGCTTCTTCCAAGGAAAACTTTATGGCCGGTACAATCTTGGCTTTATCATCGGCTCCCGAAGAACGCACATTCGACAATTTTTTGGTCTTGGTCACATTGACGGTCATATCGTCTCCGCGTGAATTTTCACCAATGACCTGACCCTCATAAATATTTTCTCCTGGATCTATAAAGAACTTACCGCGTTCTTGCAATTTGTCAATGGAGTAAGGAATGGCCGTGCCGTTTTCCATGGAAACCAACGAACCATTGATACGTTGTAAAATATCACCTTTTAGGGGTTGGTATTCCAAAAAGCGGTGCGCCATAATGGCCTCACCGGCAGTAGCGGTCAATAATTGGTTTCTTAGGCCAATAATGCCCCTTGAAGGAATATGAAATTCGCACAACATGCGAGACCCTTTGGCCTCCATACTTATCATTTCTCCTTTGCGAATAGAGACCATCTCAACTGCTTTGCCAGAAACCTCATCGGGTAAATCAATGGTCAAATGCTCAACAGGCTCGCATTTCACCCCATCAATTTCTTTGATGATTACCTGTGGTTGTCCTATTTGCAGTTCGTACCCTTCACGGCGCATGGTCTCAATGAGTACTGAAAGATGCAAAACCCCACGGCCAAAAACCATAAACTTGTCGGCACTATCAGTTTCATTGACCCTTAGTGCCAAGTTTTTTTCCAACTCTTTTTCCAATCGTTCTTTAATATGGCGTGAGGTCACAAACTTGCCATCTTTACCAAAAAACGGACTATCATTTATGGTGAACAACATACTCATGGTAGGTTCATCAATGGCGATGGTCTTCAATTTTTCAGGATTTTCAATATCGGCAACAGTATCTCCAATTTCAAAACCTTCCATGCCCACTATGGCGCAAATATCACCGGCGACTACTTCTTTTACTTTTATACGGCCCAATCCTTCAAACGTATAAAGTTCCTTCACTTTTGATTTGACAATGCTGCCATCCCTTTTGACCAAAGACACTTGTTGACCTTCTTTTAAGGTGCCGCGCTGCAATCTTCCTATCGCAATACGACCTGTAAAAGATGAAAAGTCCAATGAGGTGATCAACATCTGGGTTGAACCCTGATTTGGCTTAAATTCTGGCACATGCTCAATGACCATATCCAACAAGGGCTCAATATTGTCGGTTGGCTTTTGCCAATCTTCGCTCATCCAATTTTGTTTTGCCGAACCATACACGGTAGGGAAATCCAGTTGCCATTCTTCGGCACCCAATTCAAACATCAAATCAAATACTTTTTCATGTACTTCTTCGGGCGTGCAATTTTCTTTATCTACCTTATTGATGACCACACAAGGCTTTAAACCAAGGTCAATGGCCTTTTGCAACACAAAACGTGTTTGGGGCATAGGGCCTTCAAAGGCATCGACCAACAATAGTACACCATCGGCCATGTTCAATACGCGTTCCACTTCACCACCAAAATCGGCGTGACCAGGGGTATCGATAATATTGATCTTTGTCTCTTTATAAACCACAGAAACGTTTTTGGAGGTAATGGTAATACCTCTCTCACGTTCCAAGTCGTTGTTATCTAAAATCAAGTCACCTTTGTTCTCATTATCACGAAAGAGCTGACAATGGTACATGATTTTGTCAACCAAAGTTGTTTTACCGTGGTCAACGTGGGCTATAATGGCAATGTTCTTAATTTTAGACATATAAAGCTATTTTTAAAGCCCGCAAAGATACTGCTAAATTTTGCTCATGAGCACTACCTTAGGTTAATTTTATCTTATTGATTATTAATTAGTTATAAATTTGATTAAAACCAAGGTATAAGAATGAACAAACCAAGAACATTAGTTCTCTTTGAAGTAAATGGCTTTTTTCTTTCTTTTGGTTGCCACCCAACCAATCTTTAGATTTAAAATAGGGCCATAACCAGAAGGAATGCCATCACCCAAATAATAGCCTACACCCGAGGAAATATCAAAATTAAAACCACTTTCATAAGTGCGTTGAATACCATAAATAAGGCCGTAATAACCTATATTAAAGTTGTTTGATGGTATGTCGGTAGCAAAAATCAAAGGGTTAAAATAAATGGAACGTGCAGCACCTAAGTAATTGCCGGAATTGCCTGCAATAACTTTGTCATTATTGATTCTACGATCAAGGTTATGATAGTAACGATATTCAGAATTGAGGGCTAGACCAAAGGCATAACCTTCTTCATAATAGGCCAAGCCCAACCCTAAACCACCAACAAGTGTTTGGTTCTTAAAAATTCCCAATTCAAAATCAATGCCCGGGCTCAAAAGATTAAACTTGAGCTGGGCATT
>JABDND010000009.1 GCA_013001145.1 Croceitalea sp.
TGACTTCATATCAAGGTGGGCACAATGAATATTTTAAATACATGTATGATCTTCTTCAAGAGAACGGTGCCGGACATATCAAAATATTTGGCGGTGGTGGCGGGGTAATACTCCCTAAGGAAATCAAAGCATTAATGGATTATGGCATTACCAGAATTTATTCGCCAGATGATGGCCGCAGAATGGGCCTACAGGGCATGATCAATGATTTGGTCAAACAGTGTGATACTCCAGTACCAGAGCTTGTTCTCAAAAAGAATCAAACTGTGGATTCCCTTTTAAAAGAAAAAGATGTCAATACCATTGCGCGCTTGATTTCTTTGGCTGAAAATAGGCATGATGTATTTGAAGAGGTGTTTAAAAACAATACAGTAAAAAACACTACACCTGTTTTAGGAATAACCGGAACGGGCGGCGCAGGCAAATCAAGTTTGGTAGATGAATTGATTCGAAGATTTTTGAATGATTTTCCAAATAAACAACTTGGGATAATATCTGTAGATCCTTCAAAACGAAAAACCGGTGGAGCCCTTTTAGGAGATCGTATTCGAATGAACGCCATAAATAATGATCGCGTGTACATGCGTTCATTGGCGACACGACAATCGAATTTGGCATTATCAAAATATGTAAGTGAAGCTGTTGGCATATTAAAGGCAGCCAAATATGACCTGATTATCTTGGAAACATCTGGCATAGGCCAATCAGATACGGAAATATTGGAGCATAGTGATGTTTCATTATATGTGATGACTCCCGAATTCGGTGCGGCAACCCAATTGGAAAAAATTGATATGCTCGACTTTGCCGATGTGGTGGCCATCAATAAATTTGATAAACGTGGTGCTTTGGATGCCTTACGCGACGTGAAAAAACAGTATGTGCGCAACCATAACCTATGGGATGCCAAATTAGACGATTTGCCCATATACGGCACCATAGCATCTCAGTTCAATGACCCGGGCATGAATCGTTTATATGAGGTTACAATGGCTACCTTGGTCGAGAAAACAGAGGCCGATTTTTCAAAAACTTCGACCACCGTCCAAGGCAGCTCAGAGAAATTATTTGTGATACCACCCGCTAGAACAAGATATCTGTCAGAAATTGCTGAAACCAATAGAAATTACGACCAAAATGGTAAAGAACAAGCCAAAATCGCCCAAAAATTATATGCCATATACACGACCATAGAATCCCTTTTGTCGCAAGACCTTCAAATTAACTCCAAAGATTTACTATTAAAAAGTGGCTTAAATGAAAAGCTCATACTTTCCAAGGCGGCAACAGAGCAAAAAGAGCTCATCGAATCTTTGATGGATACCTTTAATGCGGTTAAAATGGATTTGAATCCCTACCACTGGGAGTTGATTCTCAAATGGCAGGAAGTTGTGGCCAGTTACCAAGCACCGGAATATACTTTTAAGGTACGCGGGAAAGAAATTAAGATGACAACTTATACCGAGTCACTATCCAACAATAAAATTCCAAAGGTAGCCTTGCCAAAATTTAACGCCTGGGGCGATTTATTGGCTTGGCAATTACAAGAAAATGTGCCAGGTTCCTTTCCTTATACCGCAGGCATATATCCTTTTAAAAGAACCAGTGAAGACCCAACCAGAATGTTTGCTGGAGAGGGTGGCCCTGAACGGACAAATCGTCGCTTTCATTATGTGAGCTTGGGCATGCCGGCCAAACGACTATCAACCGCTTTTGACTCTGTGACGCTATATGGCCATGATCCAGACCACAGGCCAGATATTTATGGTAAAATAGGTAACGCAGGGGTTTCCATCTGTTGTTTGGACGATGCCAAGAAATTGTACTCAGGCTTTGATTTAAGTAATCCAATGACTTCGGTGAGTATGACCATTAATGGCCCAGCACCTATGCTTTTGGGCTTTTTCTTGAACGCTGCCATTGATCAAAACTGTGAAAAATATATTCATAATGAAGGTCTACAAAAGCAAGTGGAAGCTAAAATTATAGCCATGTATGCCAAAAAAGGGGTGACTCGACCAAAATACCAAGGAAAGCTGCCAGAAGGAAATAATGGTCTGGGGCTCCTATTGCTCGGGGTTACCGGCGATGAAGTATTGCCCAAGGAGGTCTATGCCAAAATAATGGCCGATACTTTAAGCCAAGTGAGGGGAACCGTTCAGGCCGACATCCTGAAAGAAGACCAAGCCCAGAACACCTGTATTTTCTCAACGGAATTTGCCCTTAAATTAATGGGCGATGTACAAGAATATTTCATCGAACAAAAAGTCAGAAATTTTTATTCAGTTTCCATTTCGGGCTATCATATTGCCGAGGCAGGAGCAAATCCCATATCACAATTGGCATTCACGCTCTCCAATGGTTTTACCTATGTAGAGTATTATCTGAGCCGGGGCATGAGCATTGACAAATTTGGGCCCAACCTATCGTTCTTTTTTTCAAATGGAATAGATCCTGAATATGCGGTGATAGGAAGAGTGGCAAGAAGAATATGGGCCAAGGCCATGCGCGATAAATATGGAGCAGGACCAAGGGCGCAAATGTTGAAATATCATATACAGACTTCTGGAAGAAGCCTTCATGCCCAAGAAATTGATTTTAATGATATCCGCACCACGCTACAGGCCCTGTATGCTATCTACGATAATTGCAACTCACTCCATACAAATGCTTATGACGAAGCCATAACCACCCCTACCGAAGAATCAGTGAGGCGAGCCATGGCCATTCAATTGATCATTAATAAGGAACTGGGTCTGGCTAAAAATGAAAATCCTTTGCAAGGGTCATTCATTATTGAAGAACTTACCGATTTGGTCGAGGAAGCCGTATTATTGGAATTTGACCGCATCACGGAGCGTGGTGGTGTTTTAGGAGCTATGGAAACAATGTACCAACGTTCAAAAATTCAAGAAGAGAGTTTACACTATGAAACCTTAAAGCATACGGGCGCCTATCCGATTATAGGCGTAAATACCTTTTTAAGCTCAAAGGGCTCGCCTACCATCTTGCCTGCAGAAGTTATTAGGGCAACTTCCGACGAAAAAGAACACCAAATAAAAACCTTGAATGGTCTACAAA
>JABDND010000025.1 GCA_013001145.1 Croceitalea sp.
TGCTACTCGGCTACGTTTTGAACCCAATAAGAGATTGGGGGTCAATACAACGATCAATTATGTGAATTCACAAAGCGACAATAGACCTTCCAATGGATACGGTTCAGAAAATGTGAATTATTCTTTAGTAGCTTGGGGGCCCCGTTCTTTGAACATCAATAGCCTACGTGATTACTGGCAGCCTGGCCTAGATGGGGTGCAGCAATATTCGTTCAACTATACCTTTTTTGACAATCCCTTCTTTATTCTAAATGAGAACCGCAACTCGTTCAACAGAGACCGTTTATTCGGCAATATCTCGGCTACTTATAACATCGCAGATGGTTTTACGGCCACCCTGCGCAGCGGAATGGACTATTCAAGCGAAGTAAGACAATTAAGAAGGGCATTTAGTTCCAATCGATTTAGAAATGGGGGCTATGCCGAACACGATGTGCGTTTTCGTGAAATCAATACCGATTTTCTATTGAATTATTCCAAAACCATAGGTGAATTTGAGATGGATATTTCTGCTGGCGGCAATCGATTGGACCAATTTGCCTTTACCGGGCAAGCACAAACTACAAGTTTGGCTCAACCCGGTATTTTTAGGCTCTCGAACGCAGCATCTCCCATTGAGGTCTTTGAATTTGAATCAAACAAGCGTATCAATAGCCTGTATGGATTTGCCAAATTGGGTTATAAAGACTTTTTGTTTTTGGACATCACCGGGCGGAATGATTGGTCAAGTGCCCTAGCCACTCCTTTTTCAGTGGATAATGTATCATTTTTCTATCCGTCCATATCAACCAGTTTTGTGCTTTCCGAAGTGGCCGAATTGCCATCTTTGTTTTCATTTTTTAAACTAAGGGCCAGTTATGCCCAAGTAGGGAATGATACCAATCCCTATCAAACCACAGGAGCCTTTGTGGCCCAAACCCCATTCAATGGCCAACCCACATTTAGTGAACAGAACGTTATCGCCAATCCTAACCTAAAGCCAGAAATAACCTCGGCAGTTGAATTTGGTGCTGATGTTCGACTATTTGCGGACCGATTGAACTTTGATTTCTCATATTATGATGCTATTACAAAGGATCAAATTATTTCATTGCCCATAGGAATCTCTTCAGGTTTCACGCAACAAGTTGTAAATGGCGGTAAAGTAAGATCAAAAGGTGTTGAAATAATTGTGGGCGCCACACCCTTCAACAATGCTGATTTTCAATGGAGCTCAACATTAAATTTTAGCGCAAACAGGACCACGGTCGAAGATTTGCCCCAAGATGATGGCCGTTTAACCTTGGCTTTTTCTAGAATATATGATAGCCAAAACCAAACGGTATTTTTACAGGTTGAAGAAGGGGGTCGCGTAGGCGATCTTTATGGCACAGGTTACCTAAAGAATGAATCTGGTCAGTTTATCTTAACCGATGAGGGGCGTTACATTCCTGATAACCGCCTTCAAAAATTGGGTAATTACAATCCTGATTTTATGTTGGGTTTCAACAATCAACTCACATACAAAAAATGGGATTTGGGCTTTTTACTGGACTGGAGACAGGGGGGTATTGTAGTTTCAAGAACACGGGCATTGGGCAATGTAGGCGGCCAATTGGCCGAGACCTCTTTTAGACCTGAATCTGGCATTGTTCCGCAAGGAGTGGTAAATACAGGTACAGAAGCTAATCCCATTTATGTTACCAATACGACCGCAGTCTCGCCAGAAAGTTATTACCGCCAATTTTATGACAGAAACCACGAAGAAAATAACGTATACGATGCCTCTTTCTTAAAATTAAGGCAATTCTCTGTTGGTTATACTTTTGATAATCTTACTCTTTTACAACAAGAAGCTCATTTGCGGTTGTCAATCATTGGCCGCAACCTTTTTGCCATTACAGAGAATCCGCATTTTGACCCTGAACAATTGGCCGTTCAAGGACAAGGCTTTGTGAGTGGCGTTGAAGATATGTCTTACGCAACCACGCGAAGTTTAGGCTTTAAAGCATCGTTTAATTTTTAATTCGCCCCAAATGAAAAACGAAAACGCAAGTTCAAATCTGATTAATACCTCAACACCTTTGTTGTTTATACCAATTCGTAAAATCAAATGGTCCTCTTTTGCACTATTGGTGATTTTGACATTTTTTGGCTGTACCAAAAACTTTGAAGAACTCAATACCAATCCCAATCAACCGCTATCGGTCCAACCCAGCCTATTGCTTCGCCAAGTGATTTACGATTATGGAGAGCAAATGTCATATGAAGGCTTTACTGCTGGCAATCTTTTGGGGCAGTATATGACCGCATTGGATTTTAACCTATTTGATCGTCATGATTTAAAATCGCCACAACTAGGAGGCAATCCGTGGCCTATTTTTTATCAAAACTTGAGAGATAATGAACAAATATTGCAATTGGCTCTTACCAACGAAACTTTTGCTGTTTATGAAGGCCCATCCCGCATATTAAAGGCCTATATGGCCGGTGCATTGACCGATTTGTTCGGTGATGTTCCCTATTCGGAAGGATTCCGAGGAAAAGATGCAACGGTTACGGCCGTTTATGACGCCCAAGAGGAAATTTACCTTGCCGAAGAAGGCATTTTTGACAATTTAGAAAAAGGTATCGCCGCGATTGAGGGTTATACCGGAGCGATTGCATTAGAGGGAGATATTTTATTTGATGGCGATTTGAACAAGTGGTTGCATTTTGCAAAATCACTTCAAATTAAATTTTTGATGCGTGTTTCTTCCCAACAAGATGTATCATCTAAACTGCAGGCCCTATTCTCAGAAAATAGCTTCATTAGTACGAACAGTGATAATGCCAAATTTGATTTCACAGCGGGCGAACCCAATAATTTTCGACTAGCTAGACTACGCATTGGAGATTTCAACAATTTTGTGCTTTCAGAAACCCTTTTTGAACAGTTGACCAATTTAAACGACCCACGAATAGCTACCTTGTTTAGGCCTTTCGCCAATAGTGCTACATCAGCATTTAATGGCCTATTAAACGGTATAGATGCTTCACAAACCTCAATAGCCCTGGCAGATTATTCGTTGGCAGGTACTGTTTTTCGTGAAAATACGGCTGTACTTGACGCAAACTTTATGACGGCCTGGGAAACCCACTTTTTGTTGGCAGAAGCCGCAGAACGAGGCTTAATAAGCGCCAATGCCCAAGAATTGTATGAACTAGCCATTACGCAGGCCTTTGAATATTGGAATACATCGCTGCCTGTCAATTATTTATTGGATGAAGCAGCCTATGGGGCAAATGGGGCAAACCCCTTGGAGCAGATTATCACACAAAAATGGATTGGAAACATAATCAATGGATATGAAGGTTGGATTGAATATCGAAGAACTGGCTATCCAAATCTCAAAACGATTTCTGCCAGTTTAAACAATGATTTGATTCCGGTTAGAATGCCCTATCCGGCCGAAGAGCAAGCCTTGAATGCCTCTAATTATGCTGAGGCCGCTTCAAGAACGGACAACAATAGCATCAATGTTCCTGTTTGGTGGGATACAACAGCAGGAAATTAATTACATGTTTTAAAACTCTATGGACAACGTTAGGCTATGGCAATGGGTTTTGATCATCATCTCAAGTTTGGTGTTGTTCTTTTTATCGCCTTTGGCAAAAAATACCAATCAGTTTTTTAAGGCGCGACAAAAAAAGAAAATGCCCAGTGCCTTTCTATTAATGGGCAGTTTGGTCATTTCATGGATCTTTGCCAAAAGTATAACCAATGCGGCCAATTTAGGATTGGAATTCGGTCTTGTGGGCGGAGTCTCTTATGCGGCATATTACCTTTCATTTGCCATCGCGGGTATTATAATTTATAAGATGCGAACCCAAGGGGGTTTTAACAGTATTCATGAATTTATAACCTCAAGGTTTGGTAAGGGGGCAGTGGCCGTTTTTTCCATATTGATCATTATTCGTTTGTTCAACGAAGTGTGGAGCAACACCATGGTGATCGGTTCTTATTTTGGTGACGAAGGTACTCGGTCATATTATACGGCCATTATGGTATTTACCTTCTTAACATTGGCCTATGCCTTAAAAGGGGGGCTTAGTAGTTCCATATTTACCGATGCCATACAAATGGGGCTTTTTGCGCTGCTACTCATCATCATACTTTGGAATGTTTTTGGTGCACAAACAGAATTCGACACGACTACCGTGCTTCAATCGGGCACATGGTCTTTTGAGATGGGGCTGAATTTAATGTTGGCCGCTTTGCTGCAATCGTTCAGTTACCCGTTTCATGACCCGGTTTTGACCGATAGAGGTTTTATCAGCAGTCCAAAAGTTACTTTAAAGAGTTTTTTGTGGGCATCGGCGGTAGGCGCCCTTTGCATTATACTGTTCAGTATTATTGGTATTTATGCACAATCAAAAGGAATGCAAGGACAAGCAGCCGTTGAGGTTGGCAAATCTTTCAGTATTGTGGTACTCTTGGCCATCAATTTGATTATGATCACCTCAGCGGCCTCGACCTTGGATTCAACATTTTCATCCTTCTCCAAATTGGCTTCCATTGATCTTCAATTGGGCAACAGCCTTAAGTTTGGTCGCCTTTCAATGATTGCTATAGCCATTCTTGGCACAGTACCTGTATTTCTCAATGCTGAAATATTGTCGGCTACTACCATTAGCGGAACCATGGTTATTGGACTAACACCTATTTTTATGTTCTGGAAAAAAGAACCTCCAATACTAAGCTTTCATTTAAGTGTGTTCTGTGGTATTCTCTTTGGAATTCTGCTCGTTTTTGAATGGTTCCCCCACCAATTGGTGTTTACCCAAGGTAAATATGCCGATTTGCTATGGGTTAACTTTTGGGGCATACTGTGTTGCTTCATCTTATATTTGTCGCCCTTATGGATAAGAAAATGATGGACATAGGAACTAAAAAAGGTACCATGCTGCTATTTGGTGGTGTATACAGCAATTTACAAGCCTTGGAACAATTGATTGATATTTCAAAAAGGCTTGGCATACCTGCTGAAAATTGTATTTGTACCGGCGATTTGGTAGCCTACTGTGCCCAGCCCGAAGAGGTTGTCAATACTTTTAGGCAATGGGGGGCATTGACCATTTCGGGCAATGTGGAGCAACAATTGGCCAATGATGAAGAAGATTGCGGATGTGACTTTAAGGAAGGGGGTCGCTGTGATGGGCTGTCCAAACAATGGTATCCTTATGCAAAGGGTCGATTATCAAAAGAATCCATAGTGTGGATGGCGCAATTGCCCGAGCATATTGTGTTTGAATATGGGGGTAAAAAAGCGACGGTTGTTCATGGTAGTGACAAGTATGTATCTGATTTTATTTTTGAATCCACGCCCAACGACATTAAGGAATCTTGCCTGAAAGCGACTGAAAGCGAATTGATTATAGCGGGCCATAGCGGTCTGCCATTTTCACAAAAACTGAGCGGAGGAAATTGGCTCAATCCTGGTGTAATTGGCATGCCCGCGAACGATGGCACAACTAGGGTTTGGTATATGCTCCTTAAATGGGTCAATAATGCCATAACCCATGAACACCATAGTTTTGAGTATGACTTCAAAACAACACAAAAATTGATGCTTAAAAACCATCTTCCTGAGGCTTACGCCGATACTTTATCATCCGGCATTTGGGACAATATGGAAATTCTACCCGAGTTGGAGAAAATGGGTCAAGGAATACCGCTTAAATTAAACATCAAGGCTGATAAATCGACAATTAAAAAAGAAAATCATATGTCTAAAAGTTATTACGATCCCGCAGATTTGAGAAAATTTGGAAAAATTACCGAATGGAGTGAAGATCTGGGAAAAAAGTTTTTTGATTATTACGGAAAAGTATTCGAGGAGGGTGCTTTGAGTGCCAGAGAAAAATCATTGATCGCCCTTGCCGTGTCGCACGTAGTCAAATGCCCCTACTGCATTGACGCTTATACCAAAGATGGCCTGCAGCGTGGCATTACCAAAGAAGAAATGATGGAATCCGTACATGTGGGAGCAGCCATTGAAAGTGGCGCCACCTTGGTACATGGGGTACAAATGATGAACAAATACAATAAATTATCAATGTAAATTGGCTGTGTTCATGGTAACCCAGCTATCTAAAAAAAATAAAATGGCTACGAAATCACTTAAGGCAAGACATGATGAGCTTGCAGTCTCCAACAAACAGTTGGAAATTTTAAATGGCGGCATTTTTGCCGAAGGCGAACTTCCTTATTTTAAAGATAAAATTTCGGAAATAGGACACTTTCCCCTGCGCCCAAAGAAATTGGAAATACTTCAAATCAATGTGGGCTACATGTGCAATCAGGTTTGCGAGCATTGTCATGTTGATGCCGGGCCGGATCGTAAAGAGATCATGACCCGCGAAACCATGCAACAATGTTTGGAGGTCATTAAAAACACCGGGGCGCACACTTTAGATTTAACGGGCGGGGCCCCCGAAATGAATCCAGATTTTAGATGGTTTGTTGAAGAGGCCAGCAAAGCAGGGATAAAAGACTTTATTGTTCGTTCCAATTTGACCATTATTAGGGCCAATAAAAAATATTATGATCTTCCTGAATTTTTTAAAAAGCACAATGTACATGTCATTTCATCAATGCCACATTATACAAGGGGCAAAACCGATAAACAAAGAGGCGATGGGGTTTTTGATAAATCAATTAAAGCCTTACAAGAATTGAATGCTGTTGGTTATGGTATGCTAGACAGTCCTCTACGATTGGATCTGGTCTACAACCCTTCTGGTGCATACCTACCCGGAGATCAAGAAGCCATGGAGCGCGATTTCAAGAAAGCTTTAAAAGAAGATTTCAATATCGACTTTCATAATTTGTTCGCCATCACCAATTTGCCAATAGCTCGATTTTTGGATTATTTGATCGCTTCTGAAAACTATGAAGACTATATGTATGCCTTGGTTGAGGCCTATAACCCTGCAGCTGTTGAGAATGTAATGTGCACAAATACCATTTCCATTAGTTGGGACGGATGGCTTTATGATTGTGACTTCAATCAAATGTTAGATCTAAAAGTAGCAAGCAAGGTCAAACATATTAAAGATTACAATGAAGACCTCTTGAACGATAGAAACATCATTATTTCACAACATTGCTATGGTTGTACTGCCGGGGCGGGCAGCAGCTGTCAGGGAACTGTAGCCTAATAAAGAGAATTACACGATGAAATACCAATTTCATCGGTATAGTAATTGACCGTGTTGGATATTGTCATATTTTCTTACCTATTTGTTACACTTTGGCGATTAAAGGGGTTGATAACCGTATAAGGTTTATCCTACAATTAAGAATGTAGACCTTTGTGTGTAATAATTATGGAAACAAACCCCAAATTTTATGGATATAACTCTACACAACAGCAAAATGCTACATTTAATGCGCGCAAAAGGCCTAGAGCTTTTTTACAGAAATGGTTATTACAACACTTCTGTTAAAGCTTTGGTTGAAGATCTTGGTATTTCTGAAAAGGAATTTTTTAAAAACTTTCAGTCCAAAGAAGATTTTTTCATTAGCATCGCCCAAAATCTAATTTTACAGCGCACCTTGAACCTTCTTATCGAGCCCGTGGCTTACAAGCAAAGTCCTTTTCCTCTAATATTGGATGTTTTGGATGCGCAATTATTGGCCGCCGAAAACAACGACAATGATTTCGGTTTTATGTTGTCCAATTTTATCAACGAGTTCAATGGACGTAATTCAAGAATCAATAAATACCTTTTGGACATTTTGAACATATGGGAAATCAATTTGAATTCCATTTTGAAAAAAGGTCAGTTGGATGGTTACCTAAACCATCAAATTGATAGTTCAAGTGTCGCCAATCATATCATTTCGTCTTATTTTGGCGTCAGAACAAGAATGGTCGAAGGAAATGCAAGCACTTTACGCCTGCAATATTTGCAGCAAATGCGATACTACTTCTATTCAATTTCACAGAAACAGGCAGCGTAAACTACGTGTTTTTTAGTAGTTCTTGTATGCGGTTACTAATTGATATGGGGTCTATGGAGGCTATGGCATATTCATAGCCTTCTGGATATGTATTGCCGTAGACCGAAGTTGGAATAAGTGGATACTTACTTATATCGGCTACCAATGAATTTTCGCTTTTTTGCAAAAAGGGTGCAAATCCGGCATAAGGGTGCGTCACGCCCCAAAGTGTGACAACAGGAACGCCATAGTTGGCAGCCAAATGGCCATTGCCACTGTCCATAGCCAACATAACATCTACATTGGCAATTAAATTCAACTCTTCTTCAAAAGACAATTTCCCCGCCATGTTAAAAAGTTGGTCGGTACAGCTTTGTTCGAGCATGTTAAGTTGATCGATCTCTTTGGTCCCTCCTCCAAAAAGAACAATTTTAAGGTTTTTGTTGGCGATAAGCGTTTTAATCACCAACTGCAGTTGTTCGAGGGGATATATTTTACTTTGATAAGCAGCAAACGGAGCAATGGCTACCAAATGTTCATAGGGGCCAATTAATGTTTTAATGTTTGTCGCCATCTTTGGTTTATCTAGAACACAGTGAAGTGAGAGGTCAATGGGGTATCCTATTTCGCTCAGCAAATCGGCGTATCTTTTATGGGTGGTCTTCAACGGTTTAAAGACTTTGTTCTTATAACGCACGAGTGCTTTCTTTTCACTGCGGCCTTTGTTTATCTGTACAAAAGGGACGGCTTTAAATTGAAACAAGAATTTTAAGATATTGGTTCGTAATACATTATGTGCATCTACAATGGCATCAAAATGTAATCCCTTTAACTGTTTGAATAGCTTAATGATTCCCAATAACCCTTTATGTTTTCCTTTGACTTCTGCATGAATAATTTTTAGGTGTGGCACCTGACTGAAAATAGCCTCAAAACGTTTTCTTGTAAGCAGTGTTATTCGTAATTCAGGATACTTACTGGTAAGGGCCATAAGCACAGGAACAAGCATGGCCACATCGCCCATGGCAGAGAGCCTTATAATGAGAATATGGGCGCTATTGGCCTTTTTGCCCACGTAACACCGGATTTAGTTCATCATCATTGTACATTTTCATTTGTTTGTAAACCTTCATGTACTTATCGCCCTTGGCAATGTCTTCAAGAAGGTCATCGATCGCCTTTGACAAATCTGCACGTTGCTCTTTTAAAACTGATAGTTTGGCCGCACAGGCGTCTTTGTGGGCTTTGGATGCATCGGTGCGATTTACCTCTTCTTGCATGTGGTATATTTTTAGGGCTAAAATCGAAAGTCGATCTATTGCCCAAGCAGGACTTTCAGTGTTAATTTTAGCATTCTCTTTTAAAGCAACATTTTTATATTTATTCAAAAAATAGCTGTCAATATATTCAACCAAATCCGTGCGGTCTTGATTGCTCGCATCTATTTTTCTTTTTAATTGTAGGGCTCCAATGGGATCAATGTCTGGATCTCTGATTAAATCTTCATAATGCCATTGCACGGTGTCTATCCAATTCTTTCTGTATAATAAATGATCTATGGTATTTGAATCAAAGGGATTCTCAAAGCTTTGATCTACATCGTCTTTGATATGATACGTATCGATGCTCTTGTTGAATATGGTAAGTGCTTTTTTACTGAACATTTTTATTGTTTTTACAAAGATACATTATTGGATAAGGTGGAAAATGGCAACAGTCAAAGAGGTTGCCACAAATACAACCAAGATGATTTCGGAGATTTTCTTTTTTTTGATTGTTTCAAAATAATTTGTCAAGAAAACTGCAGCGGCAAAAAAAGAAAATATGACCGTTGTTCCATTGTTTGCGCTAAAAAAAGTTACAACCATGGCAATAATAAAATATACCATTAGAATACGAAGGGATACCGCTCGGCCAATGCCCCTATTGCCCAATTTAGCGAACACGATAGCAATAATTGCCAGCATCACCGCCAAAAACAACAATCGTCCCAGGTACTCTTTGAAAGAAAAGTCAAAGCCCAGGTCATAATGAAAATTGTTCAACAAGTTGTCTGCGTTGCCAGTCACCAAAACCAACGCCATCAATGGTAAAAAAACGGAAACAAAAGCGGCCAAGGGCATTAACCAACCTCGAATTTGCTTATTGGTATAGGCATAAATGGCAAAATAGAGCGGAATTAAAAATAGGAGCGCCCATTCATTGAATATGCCAGCCAAGAATACAAAGAAGGCAGCTTCAAAAATGTGGTAATTCTGCCTTTTGTCGAATTTAAGTGAAAGTACTTTGCCCGTGGAAACCACAACAAAGAAGTTGCTTATCAAAAGTCCTTCTTGCGCTAAGATTGAAGTAAAGTTTAGTAACATCAATACATAGAAAAGCATTGCATATGAGCTGTTTTCGGCAAGTTTATCATCTTTAATGATCGGATTGATGGCCAAAAACGTCAATATCAAAAATATCAAGCCGCCAATGTTGGGCCACAACAACGAAAAATCAAATTCAAAATCGATGGATTTTAAAATGACAATCCAATAAATAATAAATACAAAACCAACCGTTGCCAAGTAGTTTATTGGTTTAGTTTTGCTAAAAAAGCTTGATATCATGTTGGGTTTTACTATTTTTGCCAAGTAAATATAGCTAAGATGAAAGCATTTTTTTATGGCATTGAAGACTTATTTGTAAATGGCCTTTTTGCCCCTTTTGATTTCTTTCGATTTTTAGAAAGCTGGTGGACTTCCAATACCATCAATTGGCTATTCTTTGTACTTGGTGCCATCGCTATGGTCTACTGGATGGGCGAATTGAAAAAATTTGATGCACGAGGTGAAGAGGACAAGAGTATAACCTCTCATTCTTATTTATAAATCAAAGCCTATATCTTTTCGATAGTATTTTCCTTCAAAGGAAAAAAGTTCAGTGCTTTTATACGATTTATTCAGCGCTTCATTATAATTTGAACCATAGGAGGTTATGGCAATGACCCTTCCGCCATTGGTAACCGTTTTACCCGCTTTATTTAATGTGCCAGCATGAAAAGGAATGGATTCTGTTATCTTATCAAGCCCAGTTATTTCCTTGCCTTTTTCATAAGCCTCCGGATATCCTCCGGAAACGGACATGACCGTGGCTGCCGAACGGTCGTCAATTTCTAAATCAATTTCATTCAAGGTTCCCTTGGTGACCGCGATGAGCAGATCTACGATATCATTTTTGATTCTGGGTACGACCACCTCAGTTTCGGGATCGCCCATTCGCACATTATATTCAATGACTTTAGGGTCATTTCCGATTTTAATTAATCCGATGAATATAAACCCCCTGTAGGGAATGTTATCTTTTTTTAGTCCGTTTATGGTAGGTTTTACAATGCGTTCTTCCACTTTGTGCATGAAGTCGGCATCTGCAAAAGGAACAGGTGATATGGCGCCCATACCGCCTGTATTAAGGCCTGTGTCTCCCTCGCCAATTCGCTTGTAATCTTTGGCTTCGGGCAATATTTTGTAGTTTACACCATCGGTGAGCACAAAACAGCTCAGTTCAATACCATCTAAAAATTCTTCGATGACCACTGTTGCACTTGCCTGTCCAAATTTCTGATCCACAAGCATTGATTTTAACTGGTTTTTGGCCTCTTCAATATCGTTAAGAATCAAAACCCCTTTTCCGGCCGCAAGGCCATCAGCCTTTAAAACATAAGGTGGCTTTAAGGATTCGAGAAAAGTATATCCCTTGTGCAACGTGTCAGCTGTAAAACTTTCATAGGCTGCAGTCGGCACACCGTGACGCATCATAAATTCTTTGGCAAACTGTTTACTGCCTTCAAGGGTAGCCCCCAGTTTTTGTGGCCCAATAACCCCTATATGGGCAAGCTCTGAATCATTGATGAAAAAATCGTGAATACCTTTGACCAAGGGGTCCTCTGGTCCAACAATGACCATTTCTACATCATTGTCGAGCACAAAATTTTTGATGGAAGTAAAATCATCTCCGGCGATGTTGACATTTTGGGCAATCAAAGCGGTGCCCGCGTTCCCAGGGGCCACATATAAGTTTGAGAGTTTGGGGCTTTGTACTATTTTCCAAGCCAGCGTATGTTCACGCCCCCCAGCGCCTATTAAAAGAATGTTCATTTGAAGCGTTTTGGCAAAAATAGGTTTTGCTATTCTTTATTTAGTTGTTTCACGAAAAATCTCTATGTTCCTTTCGCTGTAATTCATCGGGTGACAACGATTTAAAATATTCGAAAACTACTTTTAAGCCTTCAGAACGGTGCACTTTGGGTTCCCATCCGAGGATTTCCTTTGCCCTGCTAATGTCTGGTTGTCGTTGCAATGGATCGTCTTGTGGTAAGGGTTTGTAAACTATTTTCTGATTGGTGCCGGTCAATTTAATGATCTCTTCAGCAAATTCTTTAATGGTTGTTTCATCGGGATTGCCAATATTGATGGGCTCCACATAATCACTCATTAAAAGGCGATAGATGCCCTCTATTTGATCATCTATGTAGGTGAAAGACCTTGTTTGCTTTCCGTCGCCAAAAACCGTTAGGTCTTCTCCTCGCAGCGCCTGGCCCATAAACGCCGGTACTACTCGGCCATCATTTAAGCGCATTCTGGAACCATATGTATTAAAAATGCGCACGATACGCGTATCCAGACCATGATGACGATGATATGCCATGGTCAATGATTCCATAAACCGTTTGGCCTCATCATAGACTCCGCGGGGACCAATAGGGCTCACATTGCCATAATAATCCTCATTTTGAGGGTGTACCAAGGGGTCACCGTAGACTTCTGAGGTGGAGGCCACCAAAATCCGCGCATTTTTGTTCTTGGCCAAGCCCAATAAATTCAATGTCCCTACAGAACCGACCTTTAAGGTTTCAATTGGGATTTTTAAATAATCTATGGGGCTGGCCGGAGAGGCAAAATGGAGAATATAATCCAACGTTCCACCTAAATGCACAAAAGTGGAAACGTCGTGATGATGAAATTCAAATCGCTCCAACTGAAATAAATGTTCAATATTCTTAAGATCGCCGGTAATAAGGTTATCCATGCCAATAACATGGTACCCTTCGGCAATAAAGCGGTCACAAAGGTGAGATCCCAAAAAGCCCGCCGCTCCAGTGATTAGAATTCTTTTCAATTGTCTTCTACTGTTTTTTTCGATTCTTGCTTTTCTCCTTTCTTTTTAAGGGAGGCCAATTTTCTTTTCAGAAGAATTTTCTGCTTAAGGGTCGTAAAGTTGTAATTGTATTGAAAGAAAATGTAGGCCAAAAATATTACAACGGACACCAGCATAATAACCATGCCCAAATTCTTTGCCTTGCTTCCCAGAATGATGAACAGAATAACAAAGAGAATATTAAAACACCCAATGATAAAGCTGGCCTGTTTATGGGTGAGGCCCCAATAATCAATCAAGATATGATGGGTATGATTGCGGTCTGGTGAGAATGGTCCTTTTTTATTGGCAATTCTAATAGTGAACACCCTGGCCGTATCAAAAAGCGGAACAATAAGAATGCTAATAGCTATCAAAGGCGCATTTTCAAGTAAAAAGGGAAGGTCGGAATAGGCATCTGGTTTTAGCGCCAAAAATTTCAACGTGAGAATACTGATGACAAAACCCACGATCAAAGAGCCTGTGTCGCCCATAAAAATCTTTTTATCAGATGAAACATTGAAACCAAAAAAGGCCATCAAACATGCATTTGCCGTAATCGCGATAAGCGCAAAGAAATATTCTTCTGAAAGGTAAAAGATAGTTGTATAAATAACCATGATGACAATGCCAACTACTGAGGCCAGGCCATCAATACCATCAATTAAGTTATACGAATTGATGATGGTCACCATTAAAAATCCGCCAATCAACAAATAGAGATAATAGGGAATTTCATATATATTCAAAAAGCCATTAAATGATTCAATGGTAAAGCTGGGGTTGACCAAAATAAATGAGATGGCCATAATTTGGGCGATGAGCTTAGACCCGGGAGACAATACTACCAAATCATCTTTTAACCCAACGATGAACAAAATAGTCAAGCCCGGAATAATATAAATGGGTTCATTGAATTCAGCCCTACCATAAATAAAAAATAAAGCAAATATCAAAGTGTAAAAAAATGAAATACCTCCTAAAGTCGGTGTTTTTTGTTGGTGGGAACTTCTTTTATTGGGATCATCCATTAATCGTTTGTACTCAACTACACCTATAATTTTTGGTATAGTAAGATAGGTCAGCACAAATGCGCCTATGAATAATACGATTGCTGTTTCAAGAAAAAACATATCGGTAAAAATAGGAAAACTACTGATGGAAAGTAATCAATTTTCTAATGGTTTCAAGAACAGATTCAATAGTTCAATATTCATTCAAAAATTCAAGTAGGCGCTTGGTTACTTTTTTACTTTCATACTCACTGGCTTTCTGAAGGCAATGTGCTCGCATTTTCTCCTTCTCCATTTCAGAGAGTTGATGATAAATGATAATTTTTTGAGTAAGCGCGGCTGAGTCTTTTAAATCAAACAAATAGCCGTTTTCTGCTTCTTTTACATAACCCATGGCGCCACCTGTTTTACTCGCTATAACTGGTATCCCGCACATCATGGCTTCAATACCTACTAAACCCAAACTTTCTTTCAAAAATGAAGGAAAAACAAAAACATCAAACATTGCATAAATATTAAGCAATTCTTCTTGTGGTACGTTACTGCGAACAGTTACAGGAAGGTTTTTCTTTTCAATGCTTTCAATGATGGCATCCTTATCTTTACCCTGCCCAACCATTATGGCCTTAAAATCCCCAATATATTGACCTTTTATTAATTCTTCTATAGAGTCCAAAAAAATCTTCCAGCCTTTTCCCATAATAAAATTAGATACAAACCCCAATGTAAACATGTCTTTATTTTGTTCTATGGGGTAAAAAATGGATTCGTTCACTCCCCCAGATGGATACACTAGAATACTATTTTCTTGAGGCCCCATTACCTTTACCACTTCACTTTCATAATAAGCTGATGGTACTACGATTCTAGAACGCCGAACCACTTTTTTCAAAAAAAAGCCTAGTATCTTTTTGTACCAGGTGTTAAAGACAATGTCGCTGCCATGAAAATTAAGAACCAGTTTTCTATTAAGCCACGCAAACGGTAATAAAGCAGGGGCAACGTAGAGGGGAAAATGAACATAAATCAAGGTGCTATTATGGTTTTTGATGAACAGCAACTTTAACACCGCTAGATATAATTTGATGTAGGATCCTATTTTCGCAATGACTCCTGATTGTTTTTTAATAGTGATGGGCACTATTATAAATTGTGAAGAAATCAACTCGATAAACCGTTTTACAAAAACTCCATAATTTGGATATTCTTCCGATGGGTACATGTTTGAAACAACATATATGGTTCGTTTTGATTTCTTATCCATCAAGAGTTTCTTTTTGTATAGGATTTGCTTCAAACATCATATAGGTGAATATTGTCAAAAATATGGCACTGAAGGTTATGCCAAAGTTTCTATCGAAATAATTTTCAAAAAGACAAATCAAAAAAATGGCCACAAAGCTCATAAATACTGCCATGTCTTTTAATATTATCGCCCTCCTAATATTCTGAACAAAAAAGTGAAACAATACTATGATCCCCAATATCCCAAACCGAATTCCATAACCTAAAAATTGATTGTGGGCATTGTAATTGGAATCTACCACATATTTTAATCCGTCTTTTTTGAACTGCTCATTCAACATTATATATTCATCGGCAGTACCATGGCCCAATAGCGGTTTTTCTTTAATCAATGTCAAAGCAGATTGCCATCTTATCCATCGAGGGTTGCCTATATTTTGCTGATTAATGGATTGTTCTTTGTTTCCCGAAAGTTCAAATTGATATAGATTCATTAAACGATGAGCAATGTATGTTTTTGACAACATAACACTTAGTACAGCACCACCTATTAAAATGGCGAGAGCACTAAACACAATGATTTTTGATTTTTTGGCCACTAATGCTTTCTTGAGATATTGCCCATAACTCAATAGTCCGTAAAGAAAAAGAATTAAAAAAATTACTCGGGAATTAATAAACAATAATGTGAACAATAGCAGGCCTAGCCATAACAACCGAATTGGTTTTTTGTTCGTGATTTCCCTCAAAAAAAACAGACAAGTCAAATAATATATCCCCAAATAAGTGGGATGCATACCTAAGGCATTGGTAAAGTTGTAATGTGTATGGTAATAGTTAAATAAATCTGCATGTATTGAGAAGCCCTCTTGATTATCGAAATAATGATAAAAAACCATGACCAATAAATAAAGCATAGATACAGTAGAACCAATGAACAATCCTTTGAGAAGCGTACTTTTGGCCATTTTAAGTTGATTTTGGGTGAAGAATATAAAAATCAACGGACTCAATAACAATGAAATGGATTTTTCGAAAAAGCGAAAACTATCATCCAAATTTGCAGAACCCAATAATCCAAAAAACAATAGGAAAAACAAAGGCAAAACCGAATAAAGCAATTTCCTTTTATTTTTTATTGTAGAAACCTGGGGTTTGGCTCGAATAAGGTTTAGAATAACCAGTACAAAAAAAATGATCAGGCACGCATTACTTAACCATGTGTTTATGGGTAATGTCATAGCGAAAATAAAAAGTGCGGCCCTTACTATTTTCACGACTGGACTTTTTTATAGTGCACGGCAAAAATATAGCCTAAAAAAATGCCTGCCATGCCAGATGAAAATGTATGACCCGTTATGGTAGACAAAATCAATATAAAAACAGCCATTATGAATGCAAGTCTAGCATATGGTGATATTCTTTTTCTTTTCATTTTTCTTATACTACCAATCAATAAATAAGCCAAGATTAAAAATAGTGCTGCCCCAATGAAACCATAGGCAAATAGAATATCAAAAAAGTCCATTTCAACAGTTTTGCCCACCCTTTCAACATAAGTGGTTTGACCAACGCCTACCATTTTTTCAATAAAAGAGTATTTATCGATAAATACTTTATAGGCTTTGGTCAAGAAAACGTTGCGACTAGAGAGGATTAAGGTCAGGAGATCCATTTTTTCTGCGAAAAACAAAATCCTCTTTTGAAAAACGGGTGAAGCAATGAATTTATTGACCAAAAAGATCAATACAACAGGGGCAATTACTATGGCGGCTATTAAAAAATTGCTCATTCGTTTAATGGAATTCACAATTTTCGCTGGACTTATCTTTAACAATAACATGATCAAAATGATACCGGCAATTGCAGTTTTTGAGCTTAATAAGAACGCGGTAAACAATGAATACAAGAAAAGCGTCCAAAACTTATATTCTTTGCCATTTAACAATAAATCAAAAGACAATAGGGCGTACAGAACCAAAAATAAGGTCGAAATCTCATTGCCCGCAAAGAAGAACCCCTTGCTTCCCAAACTACCATATGGATAAATTGGGTATCCTACGCCTATTAATTTAAAGAGCACGTTTAATGTGAGTATGATAAAGGAGTATAGAATAAATTTATCGGCCAGTTCCATAATCTTAGGTTTATTGGCTATAAAAATTCCCTTGAAATAATGAAAGAATACAAATGGGGTAAGGTACTTAATGATCTTTACGTTGTCTTGAAAAATCGAAACATTACCACCACTTATTATTTGTAGGATACTTGGAAAAAGCAATAACGCGTAGAAACCAACAAAAACTAAAAAGAATTTACCTTTTTTCTGCAGTCTCACCAAAACCAAAAGAAGTAGAAAAAGTTTGTAAAACTGACTAAATGGAATCTCAAAGGCACTTCCTGATAATTTTAGATAGCCAGTTAACATATCAACCAAAAGCACTATGGTCAACAACCATAGTATTACAAAATCAAGTGTGGAGGCCTTTAGTTTCAAATTTTGAATATGTAGAGATAAATTTTGGATAAGATTTCAATTGCATGCATCCAAATCAAATAATAATAAATAATAAGTGTCACAGAGCTTTGTAATATTTTCTGAATAATAGAAATCTTATCAATAAAGATACAAGGCTTCCGATAGCAATCCCCAATAAATTCAGATATAAATAAAGTGAAATGCTTAAAGCAATGTTGAACAACATAACCGATAGATTAATGGAGAAGTTCAATACATATTTTCTTTTTATGGATAAATAGGTGCCATATGGCATGCCAAGAATTTGGAGAAATTTTGAAATCAAAATAAGTCCAAAAAGCATCAGCGTGCCGTTATATTCGGTATAAATAAAAGTCACGCCTAAAGTATACCCAATAAAAACGAGTGGTATTATTATAAGATTTAACGTGACTATTTTGCTTTTTGCCGCATCAAATGCATCAAGATTATACTTCATTTTTTCCAAGTCAACACTTAAAATTGTATTGGGTATAATGATGATTAAGCTTGCGATTGTCAATGCAAAGCTATAAATGGCCACCTCAACCAATGCCAAATCTTCTGATTTTGCCATAAAACGAATAACGAAAATATCGGTTACCAAAAAAGCTACATTAGAAATGTTGCCCGCAATTAACGCCGCCATGTTGCCCAATTGCCCAATGAACAGTTTAAAAAAAGTCTTGATTTTTAAAATCCCATCAAATTGCCAATGCCTTCTCAAAACATAAAGCAAATAGACCAATCCCATTGAGTATACTGGATATGAGGCATATACCAGAGCCTTAGGTGTTTCGGTTATATTGAAATAAAACAACAAGATCAGCACACTAAAAATTAAGGCAACTATAATTTTATAATATGCATTGTTCTTACTGCCATAAGCAACAAGGCCAAATGCCTGAATTATTGAATTCGCATGATGAAATTGAGCAAAATAAAGTAAGGGTATTGCAATAAATAAGTAGTCATACCGATAAAGAAGCGGCGTGATAAAAATTACAATGGCCAAAGTAAGGAGGCAGCTAAAGATTAAAAAACTAACTTTTACTTGTAGTCCCCTCGTATAGGTTAATATTAGTGAGTTTGTTCCAAAAGCTACAAAGACAGAACCAAATTCAAGAATCTTTTTGTAAAATTCAAATTCGCCGAAATCCCTCTGAGACATGTCATAAGCAAGAAAAAAGAATAGCAAATATTCAATTCCTCTACCAAAAAGAATTGAGGTCCCGTAAAGAAGATAATTCTTATTGGATGCGAACAATACTTTAAGATTTATCCTCTTTGGCACCATGATGAAGGTGTTCGTGTTATAAGATGATTAGGATTTGATCAGCAATAGCTTTAAGAACTTAAGACCCCCTATTACTTGACCTTTAAACATTCTTTTAGGCTCCTGGCAAAACCTATAAAACCACTCCAAACCATTGTTTTGCATCCATGAAGGTGCTCGCTTCAATTTACCGGCCAATATATCCATGCGTCCTCCACTCCCCACAAATATGATGTTTGAAAATTTTTTGTTCAGCTCTGCACTTAAAATTTCTTGTCTTGGAGATCCCATTGATATCATGACTATTTGCGGCTTTGAATCTTTCAGAGCCTTTTCAAGTTCGGTAATGTCCTTTACAAACCCGTTCATTCTGCCAACTATGGGTATGCCAGGATAAATTTCTTTGGCTTTTTCAACAGCTGCCTTATTATTTTCCTCCGTAGTTCCGAGAAAGAAGATGTTAACCTTGTGCTCCATTGCCAATTCCATTGCCAAACCCGGCAAATCCAATTTCATCACTTTTTCTCCTTGTTTGAGCCTATATGCCAATTGGGCCCCAAACCCATCTGGTGTTTGAATCAATGAGTTATCAATAACTCGTTTGGTTTCTGGATTTTCATTGTAGGACACAATTTTTAAAGCGTTGATGGCCGCCGTGTAACCACCTTTACCTTCTTTTATTTTATTTAATAAGAATGCAGAAACATCTTCTTTTGATTTTACATTATAGCATGGGCAACCCATTAACTTTTTTTGCTCCATCATCTAACTAAAGCTTAATAAATTATCCACTATTACTTTGGCACTTTGGCCATCCCCATAAAGATTGGAGCTATTGTCGATTTTATTATTGAGATTTTCTAGGATGACATCCAACATATTCTTATTGTCGACCTTAACCAACTGATTTACATTGTTTTCAATGAGTTCCATCCACTCAGTGGTATCCCTTAATGTCAAGCAATATTTATTGAAAAAATAAGCCTCCTTTTGAAGTCCTCCACTGTCTGTTATTACTATACTTGAGTTTTCCAGCAGATACAACATTTCTAAATAACCCACTGGTTCAATGTGTTCGAAATTTAAGCTTAGTTTAGCTTCGCTTATTTTCTTTTTCGTTCTTGGGTGCATCGGCCAAACCACATGATGCCCTTTGTCCGCCAATTTATTGAGCGTTGTCACAATATTATTGAGCTTAGCCACGTCGTCTGTATTTTCTTGCCTATGAATAGTGACTAGTATAAAACCATCTTTAGATTTTAATCCGATTGGTTTTTTTAGCATTTTTCGGTAATACATGGCACTATCATACATAATATCGCCCGTAGTGACCAAACGCGTTTTCTTTTTATCAAATCCTTCGGCATGAAGGTTGTCAATTGCGGTCTGGGTTGGGCAAAACAAAATATCGCTGATTTGATCCGTTAGAATTCTATTAATCTCTTCCGGCATTTTCATGTCATATGATCTAAGACCAGCTTCAACATGTGCTACTTTAATGTGGAGTTTGGCTGCGGCAAGAGCTCCTGCCAAAGTAGAATTGGTGTCGCCAAATACCAATACCCAATCGGGTTTTTCATCTATAATAATCCTTTCTATTTCTTCAAGCATTCTACCTGTCATGGCTCCATGCGATAAACTATTGATACCCAGGTTATACTTTGGTTGGGGTATGCCCATTTCTTCAAAGAAAATCTCACTCATATTGGCATCAAAATGCTGCCCGGTGTGTATACTAATTTCTTCGACCTCTTTTCGCTTTAAAATTTCCCTACTTAGTGCAGAGGCTTTAATAAATTGAGGTCTGGCTCCTAAAATGGTAATTACCTTCATGAAGTACGGTTTCTTATTTGTTTTTTAAAAAATGGTGGTATTCTCCTTTAATACCAATTGGTTCGGTATTTCTGATGTCGTGTACGATCTGAATAGCTGTTCTTGCTGCCTCCAAACCATAGCCCTTACCATCTAAAATATCTTTGTAGACCAAAGTGTGCAAATCGGTAAACCCACCACTAAACTCAAGCTCTTCGCCGTCGATGGTAATTGATCTAAAGGTTGTTTGCCCTTTTTCCTTCACTTCTTTGGGTAGATAATCTGCGTTAATGGACAAAAACCAACGTACCCTTGCGTTCTCAAACTCCAGATAACCTGCCGCTCTATCTTTTTCATGCACATGAACAATATTTTCTTGTACATCGCCAAAAATCCAAGATAGCATATCGTAAAAATGAACCCCGATATTGGTGGCAATCCCGCCAGATTTACTATGATCACCCTTCCAAGAGGTATGGTACCAATGTCCTCTTGAGGTAAGGTAGGTCAAGTCAACTTCAAATTTTTCATTTTTTTTACTTTCATTGACTTTGCGCTTAAGTTCAATGATGCTTGGGTGTACACGCAGCTGAAGTATATTATATATCTTTTTCCCTGTTTTTTCCTCAACCTTGCTCAATTTATCTATGTTCCATGGGTTCAAAACCAGCGGTTTTTCACAAATGGCATCTGCACCACTGCGTAAAGCAAAGCGAATATGGGCATCGTGCAAATAATTGGGCGAGCAGATACTTACGTAGTCAAGATAGAGGTTCTTCTCATACTTTAATTTTTCTATGTGCCTGTCAAAACGTTCAAATTCAACGAAAAAATCTGCATTCGGAAAATGGGAATCAATTATTCCCACGCTATCCCCTTTATCAAATGCTGCCAATAAGTTGTTATTGGTGTCTTTAATGGCTTTCATGTGCCGGGGAGCTATGTAACCTGCGGCCCCGATTAATGCGAAGTTTTTCATTTTTAAGTGTTTATGGTGGTTGTTATTCTAATGGTCAAAATTTCTTGTTTGAGTGTATTCAATTCGTCATAAATCTGTTCGCTGCACGCTATTGTTGATTAACCTGTACGTTTGGCCGGATTCTTCACATATGGCATGCCCTTTATCATCAAAGCTCAAGCGATGTCCATACTCACTGACCCATCCAATTTGTTTAGCTGGATTGCCAACCACCAAACCATAGTCTGGTACACTTTTGGTCACAACGGCCCCGGCACCAATAAGAGCAAACGAACCAATATTATTACCACAAACAATTGTTGCATTAGCCCCAATGGATGCACCCTTTTTAACCAGGGTTTTGCTATACTCGCCTCTGCGATTTACAGCACTTCTAGGATTAATGACATTGGTAAATACCATGGATGGGCCCAGAAAAACATCATCTTCACAAGTGACTCCGCTATATACCGAAACATTGTTCTGTATTTTGACATTCCGGCCTAAAACCACATCGGGAGAAATGACCACATTTTGGCCAATATTACATTTTTCTCCAATTGTACAATGCGACATAATATGTGAAAAATGCCATATTTTAGTACCCATGCCTATTTCGCAATCTGGATCGATTACGGCTGTTTCGTGATGAAAATATGAGGCTCCTCCCATGGGTTAAATGCTATTTAAATCAATGTTTAATTTTGATTTTCTAGTTTGTACCTCTTCAAATTTTTATTCAAGGATAACATCAATAAAAACAGAAGCACAAAGAGCACCGAAAACACAGGCATAAATAATTTATAACTATATAAAAAACCCTTTTGTTTGACTCCACGCGATGGAAAATCACTGATTACGTTTAATATCGTGGCCTTATTGGCTTTTTCTTGGTTTAAAGTCACCAGCCGGTTTTTAAGAGTTTCCCTTTCTTGAACCAAAGCCAATTCTTTATTTTGTGACTGGCCGTTTTCGGCAAGGTTGATATTGGTGCCTTGCATAGGCTTTTCGGCCTCTTTTAACAATACTGTTTGGTATATTTTTTCAAGAGAGTCAATTTCAGTCAGTTGCTTTCTTAAAATTGTGTCTTGTAACACCAGGTTTTCATCATTGATTCTCTTTTGTAGTTTAAAATAGTTGTTTGCAGATATTGAGCCAATAATGGCGGGTTGTATTTTTTTTGCTACCCTATTGTCGGTTGCCACTACTGAAATCTGATGAAAACGAGCATCCATTGAATTGAAATTTTTCATAAAACTGTCGTAATCCAAAGCCTTGACCGTGGTACTGTCCAATTTTCTTATAAACGAATCGAACAGCTGTATTTTTTGATTTTCATCGGTATAAGAATCGACAAAAATTTTACGAATACTTGAGGCCTCTTCAGGCGAAATTTTTAAAGCTGAAGCTAAGGCAAATGAGTCTTTGGCCGCCGCCAAATCATTATAAAACCCGATATTATTGTACAATTGTTGTACACTATTGAAATTGGGTTCAACCACCATTTTAGATTCAAACTTTTCAGTCTTCATGTTATCCAAAACAAAGCCCAAAATACCCCCTACAATTGTCGTGGAGACCAGAACGATAAAATGCTTTTGAATAAAAAGCAAGCCTAATATGAAAATATGGAATATGCCCTTAAAAATACCGGCAATAAAATCAAATAATTTACTGAACCCTTTGCCAATGAGCTGAAATAATTGCCCTAGGTCAATTTCATCCTCGGGCGAGTTTTTTGCGGGTTGATTTGCCATTTGCTATGAATTAAATATTTGTTCCAAAATTTTATCGGTTATTAAGTAGGTGGGTTTAACGCCTGTTGCGCCCAAACCACCCGATGCCAAGGTACTTCCCGTTTTCAATGGATTGTCCGAAGCATAATAGGCATAGCGCACTTTGATATCATTACGAATGCTCTTTCTGATTTTTGAGGCAGATTGAATGGCTTTTTGATAGTGTACCCCTTCCATTTCAAGGCCTATGACATTCCATGTTGATTCATGAAAGAATCGAAGTATGTCCTTATTTTGTAAAGAAGTTCCGAGCACTGTCACCATTGTTCCTTCAAAAACCTTTAAACCATATCCTTCAAAGTCTTTGGCGCAAAGCTCATTGTGAAATGGGTAATTATCTGCCGTACCTTCAAAAATATGTGCAGCCGGAATCATAAGGTCTCCCTTACCCCCTTGCAATATGCCTGCTTTCCCCATAATTGATAACGACTCAATGTTTAAAAAAACCTTCTCTTCTCCTACTTCATAGGGCTTTAAAAGCTCGTCTATGGTCTCATATGCCTGTTCGCCAAACGCATAGTCCATAACAAATATAACGGGTTTTTTATCTTGTGATAAGGGTTTTTTAAACCCGTAGCAACAAGCATCGCCTTTAAATTTGGCCGTATCAAAAATTTGTACTCCAATATTGGCCCCAGATTTATCATCAATGTACTTCATGCCGCTTTTAAGGGCTACTTCCATTACCTTATGCTGAAGTTTGCTGTTTGCAGGAGCGCTTAGGGCTTGATAAATTTGAAGTTCATCTTTCCCAACAAAATCCTTTGCCAAAGCATTTTTGGCAAATAGGGTGTTCATCACACTATGCATATTGGCACTAATAATGTGAATGGGCCTCTTCAAGAGTTGCTCTTGTGCCAATGTATTTTTAATGGTATCCGCCCATCGTTCTCCATGAATATGATGGCCCAATCGTTCCCGCAGCAAAGGACTAAATGTGATGGTTCGTTTATTTCCTGTGGTTTCTTCTTCAATGGCCAACTTGCCCAACCAATAAACTATGTGCAAAAAACGGTCGATTGTTTTCTTTGAAGCCAAAATTTTGTGAATTTCGACTACTTCTTCAAATGATCTGCCCAAAATGTTGGCCGTGTGTATCAACGCCACCTCCCTTTGTGCCTCACTGGGATCTTCCCTATGAATGTATTCAACCAACTTATCCCAATCTCGAATTGTTTTCTGTGTTTCTTCAATAAGAACACGATTGCTGATTTTTGTGGATTCTATGAAGAGAAAGGTTAAGTGGGTCAAAATATCGTAAATGTCAGATCTTCCCCGTGTAATCTCGATGTTCATCTGCTCCTCATCTATACGATAACAATTTCTTCGTCTTTTGGGTGGAATGATGGGGGTTAAGTGTGACTTGGAAAAGCCTTCGTCAGAAGTCAAGTTGATAAAACGACACTCTTCAATTCCGATAGGCAAGCGTTCAAGCACATAAATCAACCCGTTCAATTCTGATTTTTCTTCGGCTACCGTTCCATAAATTTCAGGTCTCAAGAGTAACAAGGCGTTTCTGAGCGCATTGCCAGACACCCCAGATGGTTTGTAAAAACCACGGTTCAATAAATGCCTCATGGTTATGTAGAGTCTTTCAATGGCATTGGTAGACTCTTGGGCCCTGGTAGTTTCTTGAATATTGTTGACCATTGTGCTATTTCGCAACAAAAATACACGAATTACCGAATATAGAGGGCCAATATTTAAGCCGTATATACGAAAGGTAAAAGTTTGTCGGCCACAGATCTATCGTTGGACAAACGCTGTACTTTGTTTTGTCCGCCCAATTTGCCAATAGATTTCATATAATCTTGAAATCCATTCTTTTTAATTTTGGTGATTTTTAAGGTTTGTAGAATGTTGCCGGCAATCAAGTCAAAATAATAACTGTTTTGCTCCTGCATGGTCTTGTCCAATTGGGCAATGAACTTGCTTTCATCGGTCGGTGGTTTTTCAAACTCTATAAACCATTCGTGGTAAGGTAGTCCTGTTTTGGGTGAAATTTGAGGCGCCACGGTAAACTCATTGACCCTTGCGTCTGTGGCTAAAATGGCCGTTTTCATGGCCTCTTCAACCTCTTTGGCAATGACATGTTCGCCAAATGCAGAAATAAAATGTTTGATACGACCTGAAACGATTATCCTGAAGGGCTTTAGCGATATAAATTGTACCGTATCGCCTAAATTGTAGGCCCAAAGACCTGCGTTCGTGCTAATTATCATTACGTAATTCGTATGCAATTCAACTTCTCCAATGGTAAGCCGTTTAGCATTCTCTGCGAAAAATTCATCTGCTTTAACGAACTCATAATAAATTCCAGCATCCAAAAGCAATAGCATGCCTTTTTCTCCTTGCCTATCTTGATATGCAAAAAAACCTTCACTAGCAGGAAATAGCTCAATATTATCAACCTTTCTTCCTATGAGATTATCAAATTTTGCCCTGTAGGGTTCAAAATTGACGCCGCCATAGATGAACAATTGAAAGTTTTTAAAAAGTTCACCAACCCTAACCCCCTTTTTGTCATTTAATTTCTCAAAATACATTTGTACCCAGGAGGGTATGCCGGCGATGACCGTCATGTTTTGGTCTTCCGTTTCTTCTACAATGGCGTCGACCTTGGTTTCCCAGTCTTCTATACAATTGGTTTCCCATGTGGGCAATCTGTTCTTTTGAAGATATTGCGGAACAT
>JABDND010000079.1 GCA_013001145.1 Croceitalea sp.
AAAAACTAAATATTGAGGTGCTGTTCACCATTGAAGAAATCAATGAAAGGCAACCTGCTGAACTCAATCAAGAGTTATTTGATAAGTTATTCGGTAAAGATGCTGTAAAGACCACGCAAGAGCTTAAGAAAAGAATAAAAGAAGATTCAGAAAAACAATTTGAACAGCAGTCCGACCAAAAATTACTGAACGATATCACCGAAAAATTAATTTCGGAAACCAAATTTGACCTTCCTGGCGAATTTTTACAGAAATGGATTCAAATTAGTGGAGAAACCCCTCTTACCGATGATGAGGCCAAAGAAGAATATGAAAAGTCTGAAAAAGGGCTACGTTATCAATTGATCGAAGGCAAGGTCATTCAAGAAAACGACCTTCAGGTTCAATTTGATGAGCTCAAGGAGTTTGCCAAAGGGTTCATTAAATCGCAGATGGCACAATACGGCCATTTAGATCCTAAAGAAGAGGAGCTTGAAAATATAGCCACACGCGTAATGGGCAACCAAGATGAGGTTAAACGCATGTCTGAACAGCTTATGAGCCAAAAATTGCTTAAACTCTATAAAGAGAAGGCCAACATAAAAGTTAAAGAAATTAGCTACGAGAACTTTGTAAAAGAGGTTTACGGTTAACATTCTAAATAATATGTATCTTTACGGTTCTGAAATTTCCATTTCAGAACCTTTTTTTATTTCTAAAATCAAGCGCTGAAAATCCTATGGATTACGGAAAAGAATTTAAAAATTATGCCACCAAACACCAAGGCATAAACAGCATGTACTATGACCAAATCATAAGTAGCATGTACCCCGTGGGCATGACCCCCAATATTATTGAGGAACGCCAAATGAACATTGCGGTATTCGATGTTTTCTCGAGACTCATGATGGATCGCATTATTTTTTTGGGAACGGGGATCAATGATCAAGTCGCCAATATTGTACAGGCCCAATTGCTCTTTTTGGAGAGTACCGATGCCAGCAAAGACATTTCGATTTACATCAATTCCCCTGGTGGAAGCGTGTATGCAGGTTTGGGCATTTATGATACCATGCAGTTTATCAAACCCGATGTTTCTACCATCTGCACGGGCATTGCAGCCTCTATGGGCGCGGTGCTTTTATGTGCCGGAGAACCGGGCAAGCGCAGTGGCCTGACCCATTCACGGGTAATGATCCACCAGCCCATGGGCGGAGCACAAGGCCAAGCAAGTGACATCGAGATTACCGCCAAAGAAATTTTAAAACTCAAAGAAGAGCTTTATAACATTATTGCCAACCACTCTGGTCAAACCTATGATCAGGTCTATGAAGATAGTGACCGTGATTATTGGATGAAGGCCGAACAGGCCAAAAAGTATGGCATGATTGATGAAATATTGGTAAGGGAGAAGTAAGTTGTTCGACCAATAACTACGGAGGTGGCTACGGCCAGATAAACCAAAAGCCGGTTTTTTCCGTTAAAGTGTTGATGAAGAATAGAAGTTGTTATGGCTAAGGAAAATTTAGAATGCTCATTTTGCGGAAGAAAAAAGCCTGAAACCAATCTTTTGATTGCAGGTTTGGACGCTCATATATGTGATCGCTGTATAGAGCAAGCATATAGTATTGTTGCAGAAGAATCAAAACAATCGAAAACCAACGATCTTTCTGCCGAATTGGTCTTGAAAAAGCCCATGGAAATCAAGGAGTTTCTTGACACCTTTGTCATAGGTCAAGAACGCACCAAAAAAGTTCTCTCAGTCGCTGTATATAACCATTACAAAAGGCTCTTACAGACCAAAGGAAAGGACGAGAACATAGAAATTCAAAAAAGTAACATCATCATGGTGGGCCAAACGGGTACAGGAAAGACGCTCATGGCCAAAACCATAGCCCGCATGCTCAATGTGCCATTGGCCATTGTTGATGCCACGGTACTTACCGAGGCCGGTTACGTAGGTGAAGATGTAGAAAGTATATTGACCCGTTTGTTACAGGCCGCTGACTATAATCTTGAAAAAGCGGAACGCGGTATTGTATTTATTGATGAGATTGATAAAATTGCCCGTAAGAGCGATAACCCTTCCATTACCAGGGATGTATCGGGCGAAGGCGTACAGCAAGGTCTTTTAAAACTGCTTGAAGGTACAGTGGTCAATGTACCACCAAAAGGAGGGAGAAAACATCCTGATCAAAAATTTATTGAGGTCAATACCGAAAATATACTTTTTGTGGCAGGCGGTGCCTTTGATGGCATTGAACGCATCATCAACAAACGCCTGAATATGCAAGCTGTTGGCTACAGTGCCTCAAAAGCAGATGACAATTTAAATCAAGAGAACATATTGCAGTACATTATTCCCAAAGATTTAAAGGACTTTGGATTGATTCCAGAAATTATTGGGCGTTTACCAGTACTCACCCATATGAATCCCTTGGACAAAAAGACCCTTAGGGCCATTTTGACCGAGCCCAAAAATGCCATTATCAAGCAGTATGAAAAACTGTTCGAGATGGACGATATTTCCTTTAGCATAACCGAGCAGGCATTAAATTACATTGTAGATAAGGCCGTGGAATATAAATTGGGCGCCCGTGGACTCCGTTCCCTATGCGAGGCTATCTTTACAGATGCCATGTTCACACTGCCCAGCAGTGATGTTAAAGAGTTTAAGGTGAGCAAGGCCTATGCCGAAGAAAAACTGTCATATGAAACAATCAAAAAACTGAAGGCCGTTTCGTAGAAATATCAATTAAAAAACCATAAAAAAAGGGGCAAATTGCCCCTTTTTTTATGGTTGGATATATCATTTTTTAAACCGCTTTGCGGGTTACTCTGTTCAGCAATGACATACATACATCACTGATTATTTTTTCATCGGAATATAATTCATGTCCAAATTTCGGAATCACATTCATGGCAATACCTACCTTTTTGGCCCACTCTTCTGAGGGCTTAAAGACATCGTTCTCGCCAAAAATAACATCTAGGTCACAACAGGGTCGACCTTCTTCCATACGTATTCTGGTCGCTGAAACCGCCGTCAAAGACTTCATGGGAAGGCCTTGCATTGCCGCTTTCCAGGCAATGGTGCCACCTGTGCTAAAGGCTAGAAAATGACTTGCCTCTGTTTCCTTTTTCAACAGATGGGCCACTGCGGTATCAATACCTCCTTCTACAAAAGCCTTGTGAATATTTTCTTTGGTTGACACGGTTACGTTTAAATTTGCCAATTGCTGACAGTCATAAAAAACGATATCGTAATACTGTTGTAGATAACCAAAATAGGAGGTTATCCAAAGGCCCTTTTTAACGCCCCACATGTCTGATAAGACCACTAGTTTCTCTGCCATAATGAATTTTAATGTAAGTTTTGGTCTGGTAAAAGTGAATACAAAACGAACGATTTCCTAAATTATTGGTTCAAAAAGAAATTAATATCGATGAGTGGCATTATTCACTACAACGTTTTCGTAAATGTAGGAATGTACTTGTTATAAAATATGGGTAAATAAATAATTCAGAGTTATTGTGTGCAAAAGCCTTGTAATTACTGGGCCTTGGAGTGGTTCATTTCCAAAAGTTCTTCAATATAGCCACGCTCATTAGCTAATCTGGGAATCTTATGCTGCCCTCCCAACTTGTTGTGGGTTTTGAGCCAATCGTAAAATAAATTCTCGCGTGCCACATGCACCTGTGGTCGGTTTAAGGTAATGTTGTTATACCGCTTCGCCTCGTAATCGGAATTCAATGATTTAAGGGCGTTGTCCAAAAATTCGGTAAAATAGCCCATGTCTTTGGGGGGCGTTCTAAATTCGATGATCCATTCATGTGCCCCTTTCTCTTTGCCCGTCATAAAAATGGGCCCTGCCGTATATTCCTTAATTTGTGCCCCTGTTTTTAGGCATACTTGTTTTAAAGCTTCTTCGGCATTTTCGATAATGAGTTCTTCACCAAAGGCATTGATGTGGTGCTTGGTGCGACCTGTTATGCGAATGCGGTATGGGCTGGTACTGGTAAAACGCACAGTATCACCTATTTTATAAC